>JBKPBQ010000058.1:0-4844 GCA_046726955.1 Acidobacteriota bacterium | reverse complement strand
GCCCTCGCTCCAGCGCGAGCCGAGCACCTTGCTCAACACGTCGTCGCGGGTGAGACCCGAGCCGGGGACGCGGACGGATACCTTGTGCGAAAACTTTTGATACACGACGAGGCCGATGACGGCGATCACTAGCCAGGGAACGTATGGGTTGTTGAACAGCAGATCGATGACGAAGTCCATCGCGCCGTCCTGAACCCTCCAAAGACCGGTGCGGTTCCCTTGTTTTCAATTATACAGGCCGTTCGCTGGAGGGCCGGCGTGTTATCCTCCGCCCCTCGCGGAGGTCAGGCATGGCGGAATCGATTCCAAGGGCCGCTCCGCGTTCGGGCGAGCTCGTCCGCGGCTTGAGCCTGCTCGACGCCACGACGCTCGTCCTCGGCAGCGTCATCGGCTCGGGAATCTTCTTCGCCCCCTCGATCATGGCCGGCTACCTCCAGTCCCCGGGGCTGCTCCTGGGGCTCTGGGTGGTCGGGGGCTTCATGACGCTCGTCGGCGCGCTCTGCTACGGCGAGCTCGCCGCGGCCTATCCGCGGGCGGGAGGACAGTACGTCTTCCTTTCCGAGGCCTTCTCCCCGATCTGGGGATTCCTCTACGGCTGGACCTTCCTCCTGGCCATCAACACCGGCTTCGTGGCCGCGGTGTCGGTCGCCTTCGCGAAGACGGTCGGCTTCTTCCTGCCCGGGATCGGGGAAGCGCACGTGCTCTTCACGCTCGGGCGCTTCTCGTTCTCGACCGCGCAGGCGGTGGCCCTCGTGGTCGTCGCCTCCCTCACCTGGCTCAACGTCACCGGCCTGCGCACGGGCGCCTTCGTGCAGAACGTCTTCACGATCGCCAAGGTCGCGGCGGTGGCCGTGCTCGTGGTGCTCGCGATCGGGACCGGACGGGGGAACGTTTCGAACTTCACCCCGCTCGGCGGGCTGGAGCTGGGCCCGGAGGGACTGAAGGTGGGCCTCTTCGCCGCCCTCGCCGGGGCCATGGCCAAGGCGCTCTTCTCGTACGACGCCTGGCAGGCGATCACGCTCGCCGCCGAGGAGGTGAAGGATCCGGACAAGAACCTCCACCGCTCGCTGATCCTCGGAACGCTCGGCGTCACCGCCGTCTACTGCTCGGCGGTGATGGTCTACCTCTACCTCGTCCCCATCTCCGAGATGGCGACCGTGCCCGAGAACCGCATCGCCACCGAGGCCGCGGTACGGATGATCGGGCCCGCGGGAGGGGCGTTCATCGCCATCGCGATCCTCATCTCCACCTTCGGCTGCGTGAACGGGCTGACCCTATCGGGGGCGCGCGTCGTGTTCGCGATGGCCCGCGACGGGCTCTTCTTTCGCGGGGTGTCCGGCGTCCATCCCACGTACCGCACTCCCGCCACGGCCCTGCTGATCCACGGGGCGGTCGCGGCCGCCTTGACCCTGACCGGGACCTACAACGACCTCCTCACGCTCACCGCCTTTTCCTCGCTCCTCTTCAACGTCTTGACAGTCATCGGGTTATTCGTCCTTCGCCGCAAGCGCGCCGACCTGCCCCGTCCCTACCGCGTCTGGGGCTACCCCATCCTTCCCGTCCTCTACATCCTCGTTTCGGGCTTCTTTCTCGTCTACATGCCGGTGGCCGACCCCCGGAACTCGGGAATGGGCCTCGGTCTGACCGCCCTGGGGGTGCCCTTCTATCTTTATTGGAAGGCCCGCAAGGCGTAGGCTATCCTCTTGATAGGCCAAAGGGTTTACCGGCGGCCATGGGTACGATGACAACCGGTCCGGGAAAGCGGAAGAACGCAGCTCCTCGCCTCGACGACCAGGACTTCGTCACGTCCGAAGACCTGTTCGGCGACATGGTGGACGCCCCCCTGCCGGATCCCGAGGAGCCGGCTGGCACGCCGCGGCATCCGGCCCGGAAAGCGCCGATCAAGGTTCAGGTCAGCGAGCCCGGCCTTCCCTCCGACGCCCGCCCCCGGACCGTGCGGGGAACGGAGCTGCCGCGGGAGGAGATGGAGGCCCTGCTCGACCGGATCTCCGCGATCACGCCCGCCCATCCGCACAAGCCGGAGGGCGAGGACGTGGACTCGCTCCTCTCCCGCCTCGCTCCCGAGGACGAGGAGGCGGCAGCCGAAACCCCGGTCCCTCCGTCCGACGACACGCCGGTCCCCGAGGACGTGGACCTCCTCCTCTCGCCTCCGGAGGTGGACGACGAGACGGAGTCGGAGGAGTTCGAGATGCCCGCGGTGGCGAGCCGGACGGGAACGAAGTTCCAGGCCGCCGAGGCGCCGGTGAAGAACGAAGGGCCGGGCCTGGACCTCGCCGGGCTCGCGGAGAACGCGCTCGACGAGGCGACGCCGGCGCCCAAGCCCCCGGCAGAGGGCTCGCGCGGACGCACGCACTGGCGCGACGACGCCTACGGCCCCTACCGGCTGATCGACCGCGTGGCCGTGGGCGGCATGGCCGAGGTCTTCAAGGCCAAGCGCAGCGGCGTCGAGGGATTCGAGAAGGTGGTGGCGGTGAAGCGCATCCTCCCCCACCTCTCCGACAACCAGGAGTTCGTGGACATGTTCGTGGACGAGGCCAAGATGGTGGCCGGCCTCACCCACCCGAACATCGTGCAGATCTTCGACCTCGGCCGCATCGACAAGTCCTACTACATCGCGATGGAGTACGTGCACGGGCACGACCTCCGCACGATCCTGAAGCGAGCCAAGGAGAAGGGGATGCGCATGCCCCTCGACCTGTCGGCGCACATCGTGAAGGAGGTGTGCGCCGCGCTCGAGTATGCGCACCGCAAGAAGGACGACAAGGGCCGGCCCATGGTGATCGTCCACCGCGACGTCAGCCCGCAGAACATCATGATCTCGTTCGAGGGCGACGTGAAGCTCACGGACTTCGGCATCGCCAAGGCCGCGACCAAGGCGAGCAACACGGACCGCGGGGCGCTCAGGGGCAAGCTCCTCTACATGAGCCCGGAGCAGGCCTGGGGAAAACCGATCGACCGGAGGAGCGACCTCTTCTCGCTGGGCATCGTGCTCTACGAGATGATCACGGACCAGAAGCCGTTCCTCGGCGGCTCGACCGAGGTGAGCATCCTCGAGGCGGTGCGGCAGGGCGAGATCGCCCCGCCGCGGTCGATCAATCGCCGCATTCCCGAGTCGCTCGAGAACGTGGCCATGAAGGCGCTGGCCAAGGACGCCGACGAGCGCTACCAGGACGCGGGCGAGATGAGCCGCGGGCTGGAGCGGGTGCTGCGCGAGCGCCAGCCTCCGGCCGCGGGCGAGCTCGCGCGCCTGCTCGAGGTCCTCTTCGACCGCGAGGAACGGGAGGACGTGGACCCGGACGATCCGCGTTCGGGCGAGCACAAGCCCGGTACCCGGAACGCGTCCGCGGACACTCCCGCAGCCGCGCCCGACCCGGCAGGGGCGGCGGGCGAGGCTGGTGACGACCCGACGGTGCCCGACGAGATGTCGCTGGACACGCTCCTGAAGCGTTTCGGGATCGAGTAAGGGGGAGGCAACCGGGATGGCGCTCTCGGAAGACCAGTCGAAGTTCTACAAGCAGACCCTCGAGATGACGCGCAAGCAGATCAACGACCTCAACTCCCAGATCGAGGAGGAGCTCTCCAAGGTCAAGGAGCGCTTGGCCGACCTGCAGGCGCGCAAGAACGCGGCCAAGCAGATCTACGACGGGGCCTGCAAGATGCTCGGGGTCGAGAACGACCTCGACAGGGACGAGGAGTCCGGGGGCTAGCCGGGACCGTGGCCTGGTTCCGCCGAGAGCAGACGCCGCTCGTTGCTCACGAGCAGGAGAGCCGCGTCCCCGAGGGGCTGTGGCTGAAGTGCTCCTCGTGCAAGGAGATCCTCTACCGCAAGGACGTCGTCAAGAACTCCTTCGTCTGTCCGAAGTGCTCGTACCACTTCCGCATCACGGCCCGCGAGCGGCTGGAGATGCTGTTCGACGGCGACTGGGAGGAGTTCGACGACGGCCTGGTGAGCGCGGACCCCCTCCGCTTCCGCGACAACAAGGCTTACGCGGACCGGCTCAAGGACGGCAAGGCGAAGACCGGCGTCTTCGACGCCCTCGTCTCCGCGGTGGGCATGCTCGACGGCCGGCGCACGATCGTCGCGGCCATGGAGTACGGCTTCATCGGCGGATCCATGGGCGTCGTGGTGGGCGAAAAGGTCACGCGCGCGATCGAGAAGGCGCTGGACGAGCGCCTGCCCCTCGTCGTCGTGTCGTGCTCCGGCGGCGCGCGGATGATGGAGGGCACACTGTCGCTCATGCAGATGGCCAAGATCTCGGCCGCCCTCGCGCGGCTCGACGAGGCGCGGCTGCCCTTCCTGAGCGTCCTCACCGATCCCACGACCGGGGGTGTCACCGCGAGCTTCGCCATGCTCGGCGACCTGAACGTCGCGGAGCCGGGCGCCCTCATCGGCTTCGCCGGGCCCCGCGTCATCGAGCAGACGATCCGCCAGAAGCTCCCCGAAGGCTTCCAGCGCTCGGAGTTCCTCCTCGAGCACGGCATGCTGGACATCGTCGTGGACCGGCGGGAGCTGAAGAAGACGCTCGCGCGGTGCTTGAAGTTCCTGATGGACTAGGCCGTACTTAACAACGGTTCTGTCGCCATCCGACGTAGAACCAGGTCCTTTTCGGACTTCAGGCGTCCGTTTTGCGCTGCGACCGCGTTGCGACTCAACGGACGCCGACCGCGCCTTGGCTCCTCTGTCGATCAGATCATCGACGTTCCCATTCGCCGCTACTGTACCTGCTCAAACCAACCATCGCGGAATTCCCCGTCTCCCGTTGGAGACTTCGGGCATCCTGTGGAGGAATCACCGTACTTCGACACTCAGTGCTGCATCAACG
>JBKPBQ010000057.1:0-16410 GCA_046726955.1 Acidobacteriota bacterium | reverse complement strand
CGATGGACGCGCTCAGACTGCCTCCGCCAGACGCCAACGTCGATTCGCTCTCCGGCGGCGAGCGCCGCCGCGTCGCCCTCTGCCGGCTGCTCCTGCAGCCCGCGGACATGCTCCTCCTCGACGAGCCCACGAACCACCTCGACGCGGAGTCCGTGGGCTGGCTCGAGCGCTTCCTCAAGGAGTTCAAGGGCAACGTCATCGCCATCACCCACGACCGCTACTTCCTCGACAACGTGGCGGGCTGGATCCTCGAGCTCGACCGCGGGGCGGGCATCCCCTGGCAGGGTAACTACTCGTCCTGGCTCGACCAGAAGAAGAACCGCCTGGCCCAGGAGGAGAAGGAAGAGTCGGCCCGCCAGAAGACGCTGGAACGCGAGCTGGAGTGGGTTCGTATGGCTCCTCGAGCGCGGCAGGCGAAGGGCAAGGCCCGGCTCGCGCACTACGAGGACCTGCTCGCCGAGCAGCAGGCGGCGGAGAAGCGCGAGAAGCAGGGGGAGATCACGATCCCGCCCGGGCCGCGCCTCGGCGACCTCGTGATCGAGGCCAAGGACCTGCGCAAGGGCTACGGCGACAACCTGCTGATGGAGGACGTGAACTTCATCCTGCCCCGCGGCGGGATCGTCGGGGTGATCGGGCCGAACGGCGCGGGGAAGACGACGCTCTTCCGGATGATCATGGCTCAGGAGAAGCCAGACGCGGGCCAGCTCAAGATCGGCGACACCGTCAGCCTCTCCTACGTCGACCAGAGCCGCGACGCGCTCATCGGAGCGCGCACGGTCTGGGAGGAGATCTCGGACGGGGGCAAGGACCTCGTGATGGTAGGCAAGCGCGAGATGAACTCGCGGGCCTACTCTGCGAGCTTCGGCTTCCGCGGCCCCGACCAGCAGAAGAAGGTGAAGGACCTCTCCGGCGGGGAGCGCAACCGCCTGCACCTCGCCACGCTGCTCAAGAGCGGCGGCAACCTGCTCCTCCTCGACGAGCCCACGAACGACCTCGACGTGGACACGCTGCGCGCGCTCGAGGAGGCGCTTCTCGGCTTCGCGGGCTGCGCCGTCGTGATCAGCCACGACCGCTGGTTCCTCGACCGCATCGCCACGCACATGCTCGCGTTCGAGGGCGACAGCCAGGTGGTCTGGTTCGAGGGGAACTACCAGGACTACGAAGCCGACCGCAAGCGCCGGCTCGGCGCCGACGCCGACCAGCCCCACCGCATCAAATACCGGAAGCTGACCCGCTGAACGTCCATCTCGTCGACGGCACGTACGAGCTGTTCCGTTGCTACTACGGAGCGCCGCCCGCGACAAGCCCGGCGGGTCGCGAGGTAGGCGGCGTGCGGGGCCTCCTGCGAACGCTGGCCGCGCTCGTGGCCGACGAGACGGTCAGCCACGTCGGCGTAGCGTTCGACCACGTGATCGAGTCCTTCCGGAACGAGCTCTTCGACGGCTACAAGACGGGCGACGGGATTCCCGAGGACCTCTGGGCGCAGTTCCCGCTGGCCGAGCAGGCCGCGCACGCGCTGGGGCTCGTGGTCTGGTCGATGGTGGAGTTCGAGGCCGACGACGCCCTCGCCGCCGCCGCCGCCCGCTTCGCCGGCGACCCGCGCGTCGAGCAGGTGATCATCTGCACGCCCGACAAGGACCTGGCGCAGTGCGTGACGGGACGGCGCGTCGTCTGCCTCGACCGCCGGCGCCGCCTTCTGATGGACGAGGACGGTGTCGTGGCCAAGTTCGGCGTACGGCCGTCGTCGATCCCGGACTGGCTGGCCCTCGTCGGCGACAACGCGGACGGGATCCCCGGCGTGCCGCGCTTCGGGGCCAGATCCGCGTCCGCTCTCCTTGCGCGATACCGGCACATCGAGGACATCCCCGACGACGCCGTGCGGTGGGACGTCCCGCTGCGTGGGGCCGACCTCCTCGCCGAATCGCTGCGCGCGCACCGCAAGGAAGTGGCGCTCTACAAGGTTCTCGCCACGCTGCGCACGGACACGCCGCTCGCGGAGACCCTGGACGACCTCCACTGGCGCGGCCCGAGAGAGGCGGATCTTCGGGAATACTGTCGCGACCTCGGCGACGACGAGTTCCGCGGCCCGCGCCCGCGGGTGTGAGGGACCTCGACGCGCCCTGGGTGTTCCTTCCCCTGATGGGCTCGCTCCTCGCCCACGCTCCGGTCATCCGCTTCGACGTGATGAAGGGCTTGAAGCACCCGATCGACGGGGGACGAACGCTGCGCGGCCGGAGGATCCTCGGGGACAACAAGACCTGGCGAGGCTTCTTCACGATGGCCGCCGGCGTCTTCGTGGCGGCCGTGCTGCTGTCGCGCTGGCCCTGGTACTGGGACAAGTTACCCGACGAGATCCGGAGCGCCGGGCCCGCCGTCTTCGGTCTCCTTCTTGGACTCGGCACCGTCCTCGCGGAGCTTCCGGGAAGCTTCCTGAAGCGCCAGCTCGACATCGCGCCGGGAGCGCAGCGCCTCTCGACCGCGGGGGTGCTGCTGTCCGTCTGGGACCAGGGCGACTTCGTGCTCGGAGCCTGGCTTCTCCTCGCGCCCGTCTGGATCATGCCCGTCCGGCAGGTCGCGCTCTCGTTCGTGGTGGTCGCGATCGTGCACTTGCTCTTGAGCGCCGTGGGCAAGGCGCTGGGCGTCAGGCGGAGCGCGCTCTAGGGCGCGAGCGTCTCGTCCACGAACTGCGCCAACGCCTGCCAGTACGCGTCGCCGCCGACGACGTACGTGTCGTTGTGGCCCGCTCCGGGAATCGCGTAGAAGCGCTTGGGCTCGGACGCGCCGTCGAACAGCCGTCGGCCCTGGGCGAACGGGATCACCTCGTCGCGCTCGCCGTGGAGGACGAGCACAGGCACTCGGAGCCGCGCGATCTTCCCGATGTTGTCGTACTGCGTGCGTACGAAGGCCCGCGGGAGGAAGGGCAGGACGACCTGCGCCATGTCCGGCACGGACGTGAACGGTGCCTCGAGCACGAGAGCCCGGCAGGGATGCGTGAGGGCGAGATCGAGCACGACCGCCGACCCCAGCGATTCCCCGAAGAGCACGAGGCGATCAGGCGAGATGCCGCGGACCTCGGTGAGCCAGCGGTAAGCGGCGCGCGCGTCACGATACGTCCCTTCCTCGTCGGGGCTGCCCTCGCTCCGGCCGTAGCCGCGATAGTCGAAGAGCAGGACGGACGCCCCGAGCCGCGACTGCAAGAAGATCGTGCGGTCGAGCCGGTGGCTGAGGTTCCCCGCGTTGCCGTGCGCGAGAAGGATCGTCAGCCGCGGCTCCTTCGCGGGGAGGAAGAGCGCATCGAGCTTCACCCCGTCCTCGGCGGTGAGGGCGACGGTCTCGCTCGCCAGGCCCAGGTCTCGCGCGGAGACGTCGTGCCCGCGCGACGGGTGGTAGATGAGCTGCTTCTCGAAGAGCACCGGGATCACCAGGAGCAGGACGGCCGCGATCGCTACGGCCCGGAGGGCGCGCGCGGGCCAGCGCAGCCGTGATTGGATCACGACGGCCGCCCCTCTTGGCGGCGGGGTCGCCGGGGGTCACAATGCAGCAAATGGAAACGAGCGCCGCCGCCGACGCCCCCGAGGTGAGGCGCGTGCGGTTCGGCCCGTTCGAGATGGACTTCTCGAGCGGCGAGGTCCTGAAGGGAGGGCGGCCCGCCCACCTGCCCCCCCAGCCCTTCCGGATCCTGGAGATGCTCGTCCGCCGGCCCGGCGACGTCGTGACCCGCGAGGAGATCAAGGAGAAGCTCTGGTCGGACGGCGCGGTCGTCGACTTCGACCAGGGTCTGAACTCGTGCATCTATCAGATCCGCGCGCTCCTCAACGACGATGCGGACGTGCCGCGGTTCCTGGAGACGGTGCCGAGGCGCGGCTATCGGTGGCTGGGCCCGGTCGAGGTGCTGTCCACGGCTGCGACCTGCACCCGCATGAGCCTCCACCTCGTCGAGGGTGGTGAAGCCATTCCCGTCACGGTAGCCCCCAGGGTCGCCTCTCGGCGACTGCCGATCCGGCGCGCCCTTCCCTGGCTCCACTGGGCGATCACGCTCCTCGCGATCGCGGCCGCCCTCTACTTCGCGCTGCCGCGGCCGGTCGTCCTGCCCGTCTGGAAGCGCATCACCTTCCAGCGCGGCCTCGTGGGCTCGGCCCGGTTCGGGATGGGAGGCGAGATCGTCTACGCCGCCGCGTGGGGGACGGCGGACCGCGCGACGCTGCGGCGCGCGCGTCCTCCCGTCCTCAAGGACGAGACCGCCGACGAGAACGAGCGCGTGCCCGAGCTCGTGGGCGTGGCTCCCGACGGCGAGGTGGCGTATTTCCGGGTGGGCGAGGCGGGCAGGCGCGAGCTCGTGCGCCGTCCGCCCACGGGCGGAGCGAAGGTCGTCGCCCACGACGTGATCGCCGCCGACTGGAACGGCCGCGACTTCGCGGTGGTCCGGCTGGTGGGCAGCCAGCTCCAGCTCGAGTACCCGATGGGGCGAGTCCTCGCCTCGATATCGCGCGTGCGATCGTTGCGTATCTCCCCGGACGGCGAGCGCGTGGCGGTGACCGAGCATCCCCTGATCACGGACGACGCGGGCAAGGTCGTCGTCTACGACCGTACCGGGCGGCGCAACGAGCGGGGCGGCGAGTGGGGAAGCCTGCAGGGGCTCGCCTGGGCGCCGGACAGCGACGAGATCTGGTTCACCGCGACCCGCGAGGGCGCCGACCTCGGCCTCTACGCCGCGGGGCCGCGGGGGCCGGTGAGGACGGTGGTGCCCGCGACGGGCCGCCTCATCCTGCACGACATCTCGCGCGACGGACGCGTGCTCGTCGACCGCGCGAGCTTCCGCACCGGAACCGCCTTCGTCCGCAACGGCGAGGCGGAGCGCGATCTGTCGTGGTTCGACGGGTCGGCGGTGGTCGCGCTCTCGCGGGACGGCCGGCAGATGCTGTTCACGGAGACCGCGGAAGCCGGAGGCGCCACCTACGGGGTCTACCTTCGCGGCACGAACGGCGAGCCGGCGGTGCGCCTGGGCGAGGGCCGCGCCCTCGACCTGTCTCCGGACGGGAGCTGGGCCCTCGTGATGCCGGCGCGACACCCCGACCGTCTGCTCCTGATGCCGACGGGCGCCGGCGAGGTGCGCACGCTCCAGGACGCGCGGCTCACGGCGCACCGCTGGGGCCGCTTCCTGCCTGACGGCAAGAGCGTCGTCTTCGCGGCCGAGCAGAAGGGCCGGCTCGGCCTCTTCGAGCAGCCGATCGACGGCAAAGGGCCCGCGCGCCTCGTGGTTGCGGACTTTCCGCCCACGGTGCCGAGCGGAGTAGTCTCTGCTGACGGGCGCTTCGTCGTGAGCCGCTGTCCGGAGGCGTGCGTGCAGCCGCTCGACGGCGGAGCGCCCCGTGCCCTCGACGCGCTCCAGGGGCTGGAGGAAGGCTGGTGGGGCGCGAACGGCCGCCTCTACGCGCGGCTCGTCCGCCGCCCCCCCGTCAAGCTCTTCGAGGTCGCCCCGGAGGCGAACACGCGCCGCGAGTGGACGACGCTGCAGCCCGCGGACCCGGTGGGCCTGATCGTGGGCGGCGTCGTGGGCACGCCCGACCTGAGCGCCTGGGCCTACTGGTACACCCGCCGGCTCTCCGAGCTCTACGAAGTGACGGGTCTCGTCGCCGGCGCTCGTTAGGCTCAAGCTACTTCGCGGGGAGCTCCACGTAGAAGCGCGAGCCGGTCCCCGGGCCCTCGCTCTCCGCCCACACCCGTCCGGAGTGGAGCTCGACGAGCTGCTTGACGATCGAGAGACCGAGGCCGGTCGAGGTCTCGCCTCCCGTGGGCCGCGCGGAAAGGCGCTCGAACTTCCCGAACAGCTTCGCCTTGTCGGCGTCGGTCAGCCCCGGCCCCTCGTCGCGGACCTCGATCCGCACCTTGCCGTTCGCGCGCTCCACGTTCAGGAAGACCGCGCGCTTCCGGGGCGAGTACTTGATCGCGTTGCCGACCAGGTTCTCGAGGACCTGGCGCAGCCACGTCTCGTCGCCGTCGACCAGGCAGTCGTCCGCGATCGTGGTGCGGATGCGCTGGAGCTTCGCGTCGGCCTGCGGCTGCAGCGTTCCCGCCATGGCGAGGGCGAGGCGGCCGACGTCCACCGTGTCCGGAGTCACGGGAAGGCGGCCCTTTTCCACCGCGTCGCTCTCGAGCAGCCGGTTGATGATGTCCACCATCCGCCGCGCCGCCTGCCCGGTGTAGCCCGCGTACTCCCCGGCCGAGCCCGGCTGCTCGGCCATGAGGTCGCCGTAGCCGATGATCGTCTGGAGCGGGGTCTTGAGGTCGTGGGCGGCGATGCCGAGGATCTCGCTCTTGAAGCGGTCCGCCTCCTCGGCGATCTCCTTCTGCTGCTCGGCTTCCGCCCGCGCGCGCTCCGCTTCCGCGCGCGCCGCCTCCGACCGCGCGGTCTCGGCGACGAGGTCTCGCGTGCGCTCCTCGACCTGGGCCTCCAGCTCGCGGCGGTGCGCGCGCAGGCTGCTCACGCGGAGGTTGTAGACGAGCGCGGCCATGGCGCCGAGTGCTACCGCCGCCAGCCCGAGGAACCAGCCCGTCTGCCAGAAGAACGGCCGGACGGTGATCTCGATGGAGTCACCCCGCTCGTTCCAGACCCCGTCGGGGCTGCTGGCCGTGACGCGGAAGACGTAGCGGTTGGGAGGCAGCCGCGTGTAGTGCGCGCTGCGCTGGGTGCCCGCGTCCACCCAGTCCGCGTCGTAGCCCTCGAGCCGATACTTGAACCGGACGCGGTGGGGGGCGAGGAAGCTCGGGGCCGTGTACTCGAAGTCCCAGCGCCGCTTTCCCGGCGGCACGTCGAGCGACGCGAGCGGCTCGCCGTCGGCGACCACGCGCTCGATCTTCACGAGCGGCTGGACCGGGCTCGGCGTCACGCGCGTGGGGTCGATGACGACGATGCCGCGCGCAGTGGGGAACCAGAGACGGCCGTCGCGGCTCTTCCACCCCGCGGGGTTGGCGATGCCGCTGCACTCGTTGCTCTTCATCCCGTCCGCGGTGCCGTAGGCGGTGGGCGAGACGGAGCGGATCTCGCCGCGGGCGAGCGCCTCGAGCTCCTGCCGGGCCACGCGCGAGACTCCCTTGTTCCCGCTCAGCCAGAAGTTGCCCGCGCCGTCCTCGAGGATGCGGAAGACGACGTCGTCGAGCAACCCCTCGCGCTGGGTGAACGTCCGGAAGCGGCCGTCGCGATAGCACGACAGCCCGCCCGCGGTGCCGGCCCAGAGTGTCCCCAGCGCGTCTTCGTTCAGCGTGAAGACGATGTCGCTCGCCAGTCCGTCCGTGCGGCGGAAGACCGTGAGCTTCCCGTTCTCGAGGCGGGCGAGGCCGCCGCCGTCGGTGCCCGCCCACACGGCCCCCCGGTGGTCGAGGAGCGTCGTGAACACGAAGTTGCCGGCACGGCCGTCCGCCACGCGCTGCACCGACCACTTCCCGTCGGCGAAGTGCACGAGCCCGCCTCCGTTCGTTCCGATCCAGAGGCCGCCCTTCCCGTCGGGGGAGACCGACGTCACGTTGCCGTTGGGCAGGCCCTGTGCGATCGAGAAACGCTGGAAGCGGTCGTTCGCGTAGCGGAAGAGGCCGGCCCCCGCGGTGCCGATCCAGAGCGCGCCCTTATCGTCCTCGTAGAAGGCGCGCACGTCGGAGGCGTGGCCTTCGCGGTCGCCCGCGAGGCCGTCCTTCGCCCCGAAGCAGCGGAAGACCTCGGCCTTCATGCGGCAGGCGCCGCCTCCGGTCGTCCCCACCCAGAGGTTGCCCTTGCTGTCCTCGAACACCGCGCGCGCGAAGTCGTGGCCGAGGCCCTCTCGCGTGGAGTAGGTCGTGAACTTGCCGTCGCGGAGGCGCGCGAGCCCCCCACTGTAGGTGCCGATCCAGAGGCTGCCCTCCCGGTCGGAGAGCAGCGCCCGGACGAAGTCGTTGCTGAGGCCGTCGCGGCTGCTGAGCGTCGAAAAGCGCCCGTCGCGGAAGCGTCCGATCCCGCCCCCATACGTCCCGATCCACAGCGTGCCCTGCGCGTCCTCGTTGAGCGACCAGATGATGTTGTGGGGAAGGCCGTCCCGTGTCGTGAAGGTCTCGATCTTCCCGTCGCGCCGGCGGGCGAGGCCGCCGCCGTTCGTGCCGATCCAGAGCGTGCCGTCCCGGGCCCGGAGCAGCGCGAACACGGAATCGTTCGGCAGCCCGTCCTTCACCGTGAGGTGCGTGAAGCGGCCGTCCTTCAGCCGGTCGAGGCCGCCGCCGTTGGTGCCGATCCACAGCGCGCCGTCCTCGTCCTCCTCGAGCGCGCGCACGACGCCGTTGCTGAGCCCCTCCTTCGTCCCGTACACGGTGAAGTCGGGCTCACGGAAGGCGGCGAGCCCGTCGTTCGTCCCCACCCAGATCGTCCCCGAGCGGTCCTCGTACAGCACGCGCACGATCTCGCTGGGAAGGCCGTCGAGCGTCCCGTAGCTCGTGAAGTCGCCGTCGCGGTAGCGGGTGAGGCCTCCGCTGTTGGTGCCGATCCAGAGAGAGCCGTCGTGGGCCTCGAGGAGCGACTGGATGCCGTTGCTGTGGAGGGAGTCCGTGTTGCCCGAGTCGTAGGTCACGAACCGCACGCCGTCGAAGCGGGCGAGGCCGCCGTAGGTGCCGAGCCAGAGGTAGCCGTCGCGAGTCTGGGCGAGCGCGGTGACCGAGTTCTGGGGCAGGTCGTCCTCGGTCGTCCAGCTGTCCAGGCCGTACTGCGTCAACGCTTTGCGAGGATCGAGCCCCTGCGCGAAGGCGGGGCCGACGGCCATGAGCAAAACGAGCGGCAGCGCGCCCCGCGCGGACAGTGATCTCATCGACAGGCTATCTTCTATTATCGCCGAGGAGGCGCCATGGACACGCTCGAGACGCTCACCTACGAGGTCACCGGCCGCGTCGCGCGCATCACGCTCGATCGTCCGCGCCGCGCCAACGGCATCACTCTCGCGATGCCGGCCGAGCTGCAGGCGTGCGTCGAGCGCGCGAACCTCGACCCCGCGGTCCACGTCCTGCTCCTCGCGGGAAACGGCGACGGCTTCTGCGGCGGCTACGACCTCCAGGAATTCGTGGCCGCGGGCGCGCGGGCGGCTGACGAGGCTCGGCTCGGAGGCTCGCCGCTCGATCCCGGGGTGATCGGCGCCAACCACGATCCCGCCCGCCCCTGGGATCCCGTCGTGGACTTCCAGATGATCAGCCGCTGCGCGCGCGGCTTCATGAGCCTCTTCCACGGCGAGAAGCCCGTCGTCTGCAAGGTCCACGGCTATTGCCTCGCCGGGGGTACGGACATGGCCCTCTGCTCGGATCTGCTGATCGTCGAGGACGCCGCGAAGATCGGCTATCCGCCCGCCCGCGTCTGGGGCATGCCGACGACGGCGCAGTGGGCGTACCGGCTGGGGCCGGAGAGGGCGAAGCGCCTCCTCTTCACGGGCGACAGCCTGACCGGCGCCGAGGCGGTGGCGTGGGGACTGGCCACGGAGGCGACGCCGCGGGCCGAGCTGGACGCGCGCACGGAGGCGCTCGTGGAGCGGATCGCCCGCGTTCCCGTGAGCCAGCTCGTGATGTCGAAGCTGCTCGTGAACCAGTCGCTCGTCGCACAGGGCCTTCCCGGCGCGCAGACGCTCGGGACGCTCTTCGACGGCATCGCCCGCCACACCCCGGAGGGCCACGCCTTCGCGCGCCGGATGGCGGAGGTCGGCCATCGCGAGGCGGTGCGCGAGAGAGACGAGCCGTTCGGCGACCCGGGCCGTCTCGTGAGCCGAGGCTGAGCCGAGCGCTTCTTTGTCCGGCGAGAATCCCCGTCCCGCCGCATTGAAGGTCTGGAAACCGATGGGAGGAACGAGGCCGCCCTCGCCCGAGCCGGCGCTCCTGCGCGCCCGCGCCCGGGGAGAGGTGTCCGCGGACCAGTCCTTTGAACGGTTGCACGCCCTCTACGCGTCCGTAGTGCGCGCGTTCGTGGCCCTGCGGGTGCGCGGTCCGGAGGCCGACGACGTGGTCCAGGACGTCTGGACGATCTTCTACCAGCGCTGGCGGCGCTGGGAGCACCGCCCGGAGATGGAGGCGGAGGACGCCAAGCCCGTGCTGAGCTTCCTCTATCGCACGTGCCAGTTCGCCGTGATGGGTCACCGTCGGAAGGCGGTTCCCGCCGCGGCGCTGGACGAGGCGACGGCTCCGCAGACCTCGCCCGACGCGCCCTGGCGCGAGGCGGAGGCCAGCCGCTGCCTCGAGCTCGCGCGCCGCATCCTCGCCGAGGACGAGCTGGACGTGCTCCTGGCCAAGCTCGCCGGCGTTCCCGCTCGCGAGATCGCGCGCGCCCTCGACGTCACGGAGAGCGTCGTTGACCATCGCTTCCGCCGGGGGCTCGACCGGCTCCGCGCGCGCCTCGCGCCTTCGCGTGGTTCTCGGAGGGCGCGCCATGCCTGAGCCCACCGTGTTCCGTGCGCTCGTCTCGGAGTGGCAGGCGGTCGTCGCGCGCCCGGACGCGGGTCCGGCCTTCCGCCGCGGCGGGCCGCCCTTCCCGACGACGGCCGCGGGGCTGTTCGCCGAGCTCGAGGAAGTGCTGCTCCTCTGGCGCGAGCTGCGGGCGATGCCGCTCCGGCGTCACGCGCGCCGCTTCGTCAATGCGGCCTGGACGCTCCAGGACCTGCTCGCCCACCTCGCCTCGTGGGCCGCGGAGTTTCGCCGCGAGGTCGAGACGGCGGCCGCCGGCCGCGAGCCCGACTACGCGATCCCGTTCGCGCTGTCCGTCATCGGTCCCAACGAGTGGAACCAGGGGGAGGTGGAGAGCCGGCGAGGCCTCTCGCTCGCGCAGGTGCTCGACCAGTTCGAGACGGAGACGCGGCGCCTCCAGGACGTCGTCGTCGGCCTCTCGCCAGCGCAGATCCTCCGGCCCACGACGCTGCCCGCCGCCCCCAGCGGGGATCCCGCGGCGCGAATGAAGGGCAACGTCGCGATCGTCGTCTCGGGAAAGTGCATGCACGACCGCTATCACATCGGCGTGATCCGCCGCTGGGTGGCGGAGGTGGATCCTGCACGGCGCAAGAAAAGGGAGTGAATCATGACCCCACTGCCGATCGTCGCCGCCCTGCTGCTGACCGCGGACGCTCCGGTTCCTCCCGGCAAGGAGCGTACGGACCGCACGATCTCCCTCGAGGTCACGCTCGACGCCCCGCCCGCCGAGGTCTTCCGCCTCTGGACGACGTCCGAAGGCGCCGCGAAGTTCCTGGCTCCCGCCGCCCACATCGAGCCCACGGTCGGCGGACGCTACCAGATCATCTTCGACCCCGTGGGCGATCCCGAGGGGGCCTACCACGGCACGAAGGTGGGCAAGGTCCTGCGGGTGGTGCCCGACAAGGAGCTCTCCTTCGAGTGGCCGATGCCGCCCTTCGGGCCGGAGCTCGGCGGTCCGCCCGTTCCCACCTGGGTGGAGCTGGAGTTCCTCCCCGCGCCCGACAAGACGGGGCGGACGCGCCTTCGCTTCGCGCAGTACGGCTTCCGCACCGGCGACAAGTGGGACGCGGCCTTCGCCCTCTTCCGCGACAAGAACTGGCCGCTCGTGCTGAACCGGCTCGTCGTCTACTGCCGCGACAAGGTGTCACCGGCCTGGGCGGCCACCAGTGAGAAGCCGGGCGACTCGCTCGACCGGATCCTGGTGAAAGACGTCACCGTGCAGGCGTCGCTCGCCGAGGTCTGGAAGGCCTGGACGACCGCGGAGGGTGTCCAGACGTTCTTCGCCCCGGCCGCGAAGATCGAGGCGGTGCCGGGCGGGCCGTACGAGATCTACTTCAACAAGGACGCGCCCGCGGGCTCGCGCGGGGCCGAGGGCACGAAGGTGCTCGCCGTCGAGCCCATGCGGTCGTTCGCCTTCGACTGGAGCGCGCCGCCCACGATGCCCGAAGTCCGGAAGAAGCGCACGAACGTCCAGATCCAGCTCACGGAGAAGGGGCCGAAGGAGGTCGCGGTGCACCTCGTCTCGCTCGGGTGGGGAACCGGGGACGAATGGGTGAAAGCGCACGAGTACTTCGACAAGGCGTGGACGAGCGTCCTCGGGAACCTGCAGAAGCGGTTCGCCGAGGGGCCGAGGGTCTGGACGTCTCAGTAACGCACCCGCGCGGCGCGAGCCGTGCGGAACTTGAGCTTGAACCCTCGGCTCGGGTAGAACGGGGCGGACGCTCGATGGATGGCTGCTCCCTTCGAACCCTACGGTCTTGCCCACCTCACGGCCCTGTGTCTTCCGATCGGGGCGGGAATTGCGCTCGCTCGGCAGATCCGCGCGCGGCCTGAGGGAAGAGCGGCGCTCGCCGTCCGTATCGGTCTTGCTGGGGCGATCATCCTGCTCGCCGGGTGGGTCCTTCTCGAGGCTGCGCGCGAGGGCTGGCTGAGCCTCGAGCTCGTCCTGCCCCTGCACCTCTGCGACTTCGCGCTCCTCCTCGCCGTCTACGCGCTGCTGACGCGCTCGCGGCCGGTGGCGGAGGTTCTGTGGTTCTGGGCGAGTGCGGGTACGATCCTCGCGATGCTCACGCCCGATGTCTCGCGGGGCTTTCCGGACCCGCAGTTCCTCGTCTTCTTCGGCCTCCACGGCCTCGTCGTGATGGCGGCGATCGTGCTCGTCTTCGGCTTCGGGCTTCGCCCGGCCGCGGGGGCTGCGCGGCGTGTCTTCCTGCTCACCGCGGCCTACGCGGCGGTCGTGGGCCTCGTGAACGCCGTCCTCGGAACGAACTACCTCTTCCTCTGCCGCAAGCCGGCGAACCCGACGCTCCTCGACGCCTTCGGCCCGTGGCCCGTCTACATCGCCGTGGCGGCCGCCCTTGCTTTCGTGCTCTTCCAGCTCCTCGGCCTGCCCTTCCGGCGCGAGCGGACGGCCTGATGGATCCCCCGACTCACGGCCTCCTCGGCGCGGCCATCGGACAGGCGCTCTTCGGCCGCACGCTCGGCCGGCGGGCGCTCGTCTGGGGGGCCGTCGGGGGCATGCTGCCGGACGTGGACGTCGTGATGACCGCGGTCGGCCCGATGGGGGAGTGGCTCTACCATCGCGGCCTGACCCACGCGCTGTGGGTGCCGCCGGTGGTGGGAACGATCCTGGGAACGGCAATCGCGACGCGCGAGCGGCGCAAGCAGCCGGATCGAGCCGTGCCCGTCGCCGCCTGGTGCTGGCTCTTCGTGCTCACGATGCTCTCGCATCCCCTGCTCGATCTCTGCACGACCTACGGCACCGTGCTCTTCGCGCCCTTCTCGAACCGGCGCTTCGCGATCGACGCGATCGCGATCATCGACCCTGTCTACAGCCTGGCTCTCGCCGCCGCCCTGGTCGTCGGCCTCGCGCGGGGCGTGGGCTCGCGCTCCGCCCGCGTCGCGGCGGTGGCCGCGCTCGCCTTCACCACCACCTACCTGGCGTACGGCCTCTTCCTGAACCACGAGGCCGAGCGGCTGGCCCGCGCACAGCTCGCGGAGGAGGGGATTCAGGCGGAGCGGATCAACGCGTACCCGACGCTCCTGCAGCTCTACCTGCGGCGGCTCGTCGCCCGCAGTGGCGACGAGATCCACGTGGGCTGGATCAGCCTCTGGAGCCCGCGGCGCGTCGAGTGGTCGACTTTTCAGCAGGCGGACGGCACGCTCGTGGACGAGGCGCGGCAGACCCGCGAGGGCCGGCTCTTCGAGTGGTTCACGGGCGGCCAGAACGCCGCCGCCGTCGAGTCGAGCCCGGAAGCCGCCGTGGTCGAGATCGACGACCTCCGCTTCGGCTTTCCTTCCGAGCCGCGGCACGGCCTGTGGGGGATCCGCGTGCGGTTCGACGGCGAAGGTCGCGTCGTGGCGCCCGTGGAGCGCGTCGATCGGCCGCTTCCGCGGACGCCGAAGGCGCTTCTGCTCCAGATCTGGCGGCAGACATTCCTGAGGTAGGCCGCGTGAGCGGGCTCAGGCGGTCGTGTCGGCCTCCGTGGCCCCCGGCAGCTGCCGCCGGTGGTGCGCCGCGTGCACGGCCACGAAGCGGAGCGCGTCGCGCGCCGAGAGGTGCCCGAGGAAGGGGTGCGTGAGCTGTCCGCCTCCGTCGTCCCGCGCCCGCCCCAGCTCCTGCTCGAAGAGCGCCGCCTGCTCCCTGAGGTCGCCGGTCACGACCGCGCGCGCCCTCGGGTCGTCCGACGGCCGGATCTCTCTCACCGCGGGCGCTCCCGGCGGCATGCGGCCCGCCTTCAGGATCATGGGCAGGAAGCGCCATCGGATGAGCAGGCGCCGCCAGAAGGTCGTCCGCAGGCGGAGTCCTGTTCCTCCCGCGAGCTCGCGGCGCATGGCGGCGTAGCTCAGCACGAGGTGCTCCGCGATCTGGCCGGGGCTCCACTTGCCCGGCGCCGGCTTGAGGGACCACGCCGCGTCGTCGAGGCGCTCCGCGTCTGCCAGGAAGCGGGAGATCTCGCGCTGATGGTCCTCGCAGCGGGACTGCCAGTCCGCATCGGTGGGCATCGCGGCTCCCTCGATCCGGAATTGTAGTTCCGATCGTCGCCGCGGAGCGCGTGCTAGCATGACGACCCATGCTCCTCGCTTCGATCGTCGCGCTCCTCGCCGCCGCTCCGTTCGACGTGATCGTGAGAGGCGGGACTGTATACGACGGCACGGGCGGCCCCCCGCGGCGGGCCGACGTCGGCATCCGCGGCGATCGCATCGCCGCCATCGGAGACCTGGCGAAGGCGACGGCGCCAACCGTCCTCGAGGTCACGGGCCTCGCGGTGAGCCCGGGCTTCATCAACATGCTCTCCTGGTCCACGGAGTCGCTGATCGTGGACGGCCGCTCTCAGGGCGAGGTCCGCCAGGGCGTCACCACCCAGATCATGGGCGAGGGCGAGTCGATGGGCCCGCTCACCGACGTGATGAAGAAGCGGATGAAGGACGAGCAGGGCGACATCCGCTACGACATCGAGTGGACCACGCTCGCGGAGTACCTCGCCTTTCTCGAGAAGAAGGGCATCGCGCAGAACGTCGCCTCGTACCTCGGCGCGGCCACGGTGCGCACCTACGTCCTCGGCCTCGAGGACGTGCAGCCCACCCCCGCCCAGATGGAGGAGATGCGCGAGGTCGTGCGCAAGGAGATGGCGGCGGGAGCGCTCGGTATCGGCTCGTCGCTCATCTACGCCCCCGCGATCTACGCGAAGACCGAGGAGCTCGTCGAGCTGTGCAAGGTCGCCGCGCAGTACAAGGGCAAGTACATCTCGCACATCCGCAGCGAGGGAGACCGGCTGCTGGAGGCGGTGGACGAGCTCATCCGGATCGCGCGCGAGGCCCGCATTCCAGCGGAGATCTATCACCTCAAGGCGGCGGGCGAGGCGAACTGGCCCAAGATGGACGCGGTCATCGCCAGGATCGAGGCCGCGCGCAAGGAGGGTCTCGCCGTCACCGCCGACATGTACACGTACGTGGCGGGGGCGAGCGGCTTCGACGCCTGCCTGCCGCCGTGGGCGCGCGAGGGCGGCTACGAGGCGCTCTACCCGCGCCTTGGGGATCCTGCGACGCGCGGCCGCATTGCCGCGGATATGAAGGATCCGAAGGGCTGGGAGAGCCTGTGCGGGCTCGCTGCATCCCCCGAGCGGATCAAGGTCGTGGCCTTCCGCAACGACGCGCTCAAGCCGCTCACGGGGAAGACGCTGGCCGAGGTCGCCGCCCTGCGGGGCAAGGATTGGACGGAGACCGTCATGGACCTCATCGCCGAGGACCGCTCGCGCGTGGGGACGGTCTACTTCCTGATGACCGAGGACAACGTCCGCAAGCAGCTCCGGCTGCCCTGGGTGTCCTTCGGCTCCGACGCGGAGTCGACGGCTCCCGAGGGCGTCTTCCTGAAGTCGATGCCCCATCCCCGCGCCTACGGCAACTTCGCCCGGCTGCTCGGGCGCTACGTCCGCGAGGAAAAGGTCATCTCGCTCCCCGAGGCCATCCGGCGGCTGACCGCGCTGCCCGCCACGAACCTGGGGCTCGACCGTCGCGGGCGGCTCGAGGCGGGCTACTTCGCGGACGTGGTCGTCTTCGATCCCGCGACCATTGCCGACCGGGCGACCTTCGAGGCGCCGCATCAGTACGCCGTCGGGGTGAAGCACGTGCTCGTCAACGGCGTGCCGGTGCTCCGGGACGGCGAGCCCACCGGGTCCCTTTCGGGCCGGGCCCTCTACGGACCCGGGCGGACGGCGCGTTAGGCGGATCTCGAGCCGAACGATGACGACGCGTCGCATCGCCGTCGTGGGAGCCAGCGGCTTCGTCGGGCGCCACCTCGTTCGACGCGCTGCGGCAGAGGGCTGGGACGTCTTGGGGGTCGTGCGATCGGAAGCCGCGGCCCGAGTCGTGCGCGCGAGTGGAGGGCATCCGGCAGAGGCGTCCGTCCTCCAGGCGGACCTTCTCGCCCCCGCCTTCGCCGGCTGCAGAGCCGTCGTC
>JBKPBQ010000056.1:0-5041 GCA_046726955.1 Acidobacteriota bacterium | reverse complement strand
CACCTACCCCCACCCCAACGCCAACGCCAACGCCGATGCCGACGCCCACGCCGACGCCCACCCCGACCCCCACCCCCGGAATGATGACCATCGAGATCCGGGGGCAGCTTGGATCGAACTCGTATTCCCCGAACCCGGCGTCCGTCCACATCGGGCAACAGGTCGTGTGGCACAACGGTGACAGCATTCCGCACACGGCGACTGGCAGCGGGTTCGACACGGGCGTCCTCAGCCCCGGCGCGACGAGCAGCCCCATCACGTTCTCGACGGCAGGGCAGATCAACTATTTCTGCAGCCTCCACGCGAACATGACGGGCACGCTCAGCGTGACGCAGTAGGGGGAGGCCGGTACTCGTCCTCGAGGATGGACATCAGCACGAGGTCCACGTAGCGCTCGTCGAGGCGCAGGGCCTCGCGCAGGGTGCCCTCGGGGACGAACCCTTCCGAGGCGTAGAGGTGCCGGGCCGCCGCGTTGTGGGCCATGACGTCCAGCCACAGGCGGTGGACCCGCAGCTCCTCGAACGCGATCCGCTTGACGAGGCGGAGCGTCTCGCGGCCGAGGCCGCGGCCCCGCTCCGCCACGTTGAGCCGCTTCAGCTCGAGGCTGCGGTCGGGGCTCCGTAACCCGCGCAGGATGAGGTAGCCGGCGCGGCCGCCGCGCGTCTCGATTGTCCAGTGGGCGCAGTCGGGATCGCGGACGACCGCGCGGTGCTCCTCGTCCGTCCACTGCCGCACGAAGCCGGTGGACTTTTCGGTGGCGAGCACGAAAGGAAGGTCGTCCTCCGCCGTCGCGCGGAGGGTGACGCGGCCGAGGGTCGCGGGAAGTACGACGGAGGTCACGACGCTTGGCGATAGAGGTCGCGGCGTCGGATCTCCATGAGGTTCCCGGGCTCGGGAGCGGTGAAGCCGTAGCGCGCGTAGAGTCCGTGCGCGTCGCGCGTGGAGAGCTGCCAGCGACGGAGCTCCTGGAGCTCGGGGTGGGCGAGGATGCACTCCATGAGCCACTTGGAGAGGCCGCGGCCCCGGTACTCCTCGAGCACGAAGACGTCGGCCACGTACGCGAAGGTCGCGCGGTCCGTCACCACGCGGGCGAAGCCCACCTGGCGGTCCTCGTCGTAGACGCCGAACGGGAGCGAGTTGCCGATCGACCGCTCCACGACGTCGCGCGGGATGCCCTCCGCCCAGTACGACCGGGACAGGAAGCCGTGGATGACGTCGAGGTCGAGCCGGCGACGGTCGGTGCTCACGCGGAAGTGTCCGCGGATCCACTCGCGCGTCACGCCGTCCTCCGTCCAGGAAGGAGCGATCGGTCGGCGAGCCCGGCCGCGTAGCGGTGGAGGGCGCGCGAGCGCGTCAACTCGGGGTGGAAGGTGGCGGCGAGCACGCGACCCTGGCGCACGACCACAGGCTCGCCGTCGTGCCGCGCCAGGACCTCGACGTCCGGATAGAGGGCGAGGAAGCGGGGCGCGCGGATGAAGACGCCCTCCAGGGATCCGCCGAGGGCGGGCGCCTCCACTCTCGCCTGGAAGGAATCGACCTGCCGTCCGTAGGCGTTCCTCTCGACCACCGCGTCGAGCAGCCCGAGGCTCGGCTGCCGCGGCCGCACCTCGCGCGCGAGCAGGATCGCTCCCGCGCACGTGCCGAGGAGGACTCCGCCCTCGTCGTGGAAGCGCCGCAGCGACTCGAACCAGGGCTCGTCGCGCATCAGGTTGAGGAGCGTCGTGCTCTCGCCGCCGGGGATGACGAGGCCGGACAGGCCCGCGAGCTCCGACGGCCGGCGGACGTCGCGCGTGGGAACGTCGATGTCGCGCAAGGCCTCGCGGTGCGCGGCGAAATCACCCTGCAGGGCGAGGACGCCGAACGGAGCCATCACCAGCCCCGCGTCTGCAGCTTCTCGGCCTCGGGCATGGCCGAGGTCTCGAGCCCGGACATGGCCCCTCCGAGGCCGCGCGAGGCGTCGGCCACGGCCTTGGCGTCCTGCCAGTGCGTGGTCGCGCGCACGATGGCGCGGGCCCGGGGAGCCGGATCCGAGGACTTGAAGATTCCCGAGCCCACGAACACGGACTCGGCGCCCAGGCTCATCATGAGCGCGGCGTCGGCCGGTGTGGCGATCCCACCCGCCGCGAAGTTCGGGACGGGCAGCTTGCCCGTCTCCGCGACGAGACGCACGAGCTCGTAGGGGGTGCCGAGGTTCTTGGCCTCGGTCATGAGCTCCTCCGGCCCGAGCATGGTGAGCCGCCGGATCCCCGAGACCACGGTCCGCATGTGGCGCACCGCCTCCACGATGTTGCCGGTGCCGGCCTCGCCCTTCGTGCGGATGAGCGCCGCTCCCTCGCCGATCCGGCGCAGAGCCTCTCCGAGGTCGCGGCAGCCGCAGACGAACGGCACCTTGAAGGCGTGCTTGTCCACGTGGAAGGACTCGTCGGCCGGGGTCAGCACCTCGCTCTCGTCGATGAAGTCGACGCCCAGCGACTCGAGGACGCGCGCCTCCGCGAAGTGCCCGATGCGGCACTTCGCCATCACGGGGATGGTGACGGCCCCCATGATCCGCTCGATGACGGTGGGGTCGGCCATGCGCGCGACCCCGCCCTCGCGGCGGATGTCCGCCGGGACGCGCTCGAGGGCCATCACCGCCACGGCCCCCGCGTCCTCCGCGATCTTCGCCTGCTCCTCGTTCGTCACGTCCATGATGACTCCGCCCTTCAGCATCTCGGCGAGGCCGGTCTTGAGGGCGAGGGTTCCCGTCTTCTTGTCGCTCGTCATGATTGCGCTCCGTCGAGGACGGTCTTGAGCGTCCCCGTGTCGATGTTTCCGCCCGAGAGCACGGCCACCACCGGGCCCTGCGGGCTCTTGACCTTTCCGTAGAGGACGGCGGCGAGGGCCGCGACGCCGGACGCTTCCGCCAGCAGCTGCTCCGCGTCCACGAGCGCGGCGATCGCCCGCTTCATCTCGTCTTCCGTCACGAGCACGATCTCGTCGATGAGGTTCCGCGCCACCGCGAAGGGGATGCGGCCGTAGCCGCCGGCCAGCCCGTGGGCGAGTGTCGTCTCGGGGTCGTAGCGCACGACGGCCTCGCCCTTCCGGAAGGAGAGGAGAGCCGACGGCGAAGCCGCGGCGTTCACGCCCACGACCCGGGCCTGCGGCCGGCGTGCCTTGACCGCGACGGCGATGCCCGCGGAAAGAGCCCCACCGCCTACCGGCACGACCACGGTCCCCGCCTCGGGCAATACGTCCATGATCTCCAGCCCGCACGTGCCGTAGCCCGCGATCACCGCTTCGTCGTCGAAGGCGGACACGAAGCAGGCCTGCTTCTCCTCCGCGTGGCGGAGAGCGGCGTCCTCGGCCTCGTCGTAACTCGCGCCCACGAGGTTCAGCTTCACCGGGTACTCGCCGAGCTTGGCGATCTTGGCGGGGGCGGCGTTTCTCTGGACGAACAGCTCGGCCCCGTCGATCCCGAGGGCGCGGCCGGCGAAGGCGACGCCGAGCGCGTGGTTGCCGGCCGACGCCGTGACGATGCCGCGGCGGAGCTCGTCCGGGGAGAGCGTCAGAAGCTTGTTGAGCGCGCCGCGCGGCTTGAACGAGCCCGTGTGCTGCCGGTTCTCCTGCTTCAGCCAGAGCTCGACGCCGGCCTGGCGCGAGAGGAGCGCGGAGCGCTCGAGCGGCGTCTGCCGGATGTGCGGGGCGATGCGGGTGCGCGCGGCTTCGAGGTCGGCGAGGGTGACGCTCACGCGGCGAGCTCCCTTCCCAGGCGGACCACCTCGCGGACGAGGAGGTCGAGGTCGGACGTCTGCGTGCGGTGGTTCGTGATGCAGACGCGGATCGCGTAGCGACCCTGGAGCACCGTGTAGGAGGGGACGGCGACTCCGCTCTCGTGCAGCCGCACGACGATCGACTTGTTCAAGCGGTCGAGGTCGGCCGCGCCGTCGCCTTTGCCCTCGCCGCGATACCGGAAGCAGACCACGTTCATCGGGGCCGGGGCGAGGAGCTCGAGCTCCCGCGTCTCCCGCACGCGGGCGGCGAGATAGGCGGCCTGGTCCACGTTCTGCTCGATCAGGCGACCGAGCTTGTCCGTTCCTTCGGCCTTGAGGCCCATCCAGACCTTGAGCGCCTTGAAGCCGCGCGAGAGCTGCATCCCGCGATCGGCGAAGCGGTCCACGCGGCCGGCGACGCCGCCTTCGCCCGCGGCGAGGTAGGCGGCCGCAGTGGTGAAGGCCGCGCGGTGGTCCTGGGCCTCGCGCACGAGGACGCAGCCCACCTCGATGGGGAAGTAGGCCCACTTGTGCGGGTCGAACGCGAGCGAGTCGGCGCGCTCCATGCCCGAGAGCCGCTTTCGGAGCACGGGAGAGAAGGCCGCGAGGGCGCCGAACGCTCCGTCCACGTGCAGCCAGAGGTCCTCGCTGTCGCAGAGGTCGGCCAGCGCGGCGAGGTCGTCGGTGGCGCCAGTGTTGACCGTCCCGGCGGTTCCCACGACGCAGAAGGGCTGAAGGCCGGCTCGGCGATCTTCGGCGATCGCGTCGCGGAGCGCCTGGAGGTCGATCCGGTACTCGGAGTCCACGGGAACGAGCCGCAGCGCGTCGCTGCCGAGGCCGAGAAGCTCCGCCGCCTTCTTCACCGAGCTGTGCACCTCGACGGAGGCGTAGAAGACCATCGGCCGAGGAGCCGCGCCCTGGCCCAGCCGTCGCACGTCGAATGGAACTTGCACGTGCCGGGCCACTGCCAGGCCGACGAGGTTCGCCATCGACCCGCCGCTCACGAGAACGCCGCTCGCGGTCGCGGGGAAGTCCATCGCCTCTTTGAACCAGGCGAGCACGCGATCCTCGACGAGGCTCGCCCCGTCATCGAAGCCGCTGACGTTCGGGTTGAGCGTCGCCGCGAGCATCTCCGTGAGCGCGTTGAAGGGAGTGCCGGTGCCGATCACCCAGCCCCAGAAGCGCGGGTGGATGTTCCCGGTGGGATACGGAAGGACGTGCTCGACGAAGTCGCGGTACGCCGTCTCGTAGCCCTGGCCGGCGCGGGGCAGCGGCTCCTGCAGGCGCGCCCG
>JBKPBQ010000055.1:0-6744 GCA_046726955.1 Acidobacteriota bacterium | reverse complement strand
CCTGGGGACGGTCGCGACCGCCGGGCTCTACTGGACGAGCCTCGCCACCGGGATCTCGTGGAACTTCCCCGTCGCCCTGCTCGCCCTTTTCGCCTCTCTGGCCTGGCGCCGCCTCGGGGAGCCGGCTCCCGGCCCCGCGGCCCGCGGTGCAGCCCCCCCCTTCCTCGCCCTCGTGGCCGTGCTCGCCGTCACGCAGTACCCCTGGAACCGCCGCGCCTCCGACGGGGATTTCCTCCTCGATCCGCTCGTCACCTCGGATACGGCGTTCCACGTCGGCCTCACCCGGGAGCTCGACATCGGCTACCCGCCCCAGCTTCCCGGCGTCGCCGGCTTCCCGATCGGGTACCACCTCGGGACCGACCTCGTCCGCGCCGCCGCGCTGCGCTGGGCCGGGGTCGACCCCTACGACTCGATCAGCCGCTTCGACGTCACGCTCTTCGGCCTGGCGCTCATCCTCGTCCTTCGGACGCTCGTGGACCGGCTCTTCGCCTCCCCAGCGGCCGTTGCTCTCGTCCCGTGGACTCTCTTCCTGACGGACTTCTCGTTCCTCTTCGGGGCGAACCCGCAGGCGCACTGGTGGACGGACCTCCTCCGCGGCAACCTTCTCCTCTCGCTCGTCGCCGCCAACCCGATCGTCCCGGCACTCGCGATGGCGCTCGGGGCCCTCGTCGCCCTCGAGCGGCACGGCGCGGAGGAAGGCGAGGGCTGGCTCGTCCTCTCCGCGCTCCTCGCGCTGGCCGTTCCGTTCTTCAAGGTGTTCCTGGGCGCGCACCTCCTCCTCGGCCTCGGTGTCGCTGGACTTCTCGCGGGTCGGCCGCAGCTCCGCTCGCTCGCCGTCGTGGCGGCGCCGTGCGCGGCGGCGACGCTCGCGCTCGTCCTCGGCACGGGCGGCGAGACGGTGCGCACGACCTTTGCCCCCTTCGACCTCGTCGCCGTGACGCGGGAGAGCCTCGGTCTCGCTCCCCTGACCGGCGTCGCCCTGGTCGCCTGGGGACTCCTCTGGACCTTTGCCTCGCTCGGTCTTCGAATGCTCGGACTCGCCGAGGCCGCGAGCGCGTTGCGCTCGCGATCCATCTCCGCGGCGGCGCTCGCGGCGATGGCCCTCAGCGCCTGGCCGCTCGGGCTGCTCTTCCGCGTCTCCGCTCCCGAGGTCCTGCCCGGCCAGAAGTTCGTCAACGACGCCGCCTACCTCGTCGAGCAGGGCGGGCCCCTCCTCTGGGTCTTCACCGTGCTCTTCCTCGTCTCCTTCGCCAGGACGCCGGTCCGAAGGATCGCGGCCGCGGTCCTGGTCGTCGTCCTCGCGCTCCCCACGACGCTCCAGTTCGTCCTCAAGAAGGCGCAAGAGCCGCCGGACCGCCTGCCCGCCGCCACCGTGCGCGCGATGGATACGCTGCGCGCCGTGTCGCAGCCCGGCGACGTCGTGATGCAGCGGCCGGGCGGCCGCTATCCCCCGCCCCCGGTCGTCCTCCTCGGCAGGCGGGTCCCCTACGAGCGCTTCACGCCCTACCTCACGCAGTTCGCGACGCGCGACACCCTGGAGAAGCGGCACGAGGAGGTGTTCCAGTTTTTCCGCACAACGGATCGCGAGGAGGCGATGAGCATCGCCCGGCGCCTCGGGGCGCGCTTCCTGTGTCTCTATGGGAGCGACCGCGTCCGCTTCGTTGTGGGAGACGAGCTCGTCCCGCTCCACGAGGAAGCGGGGGCCCGGCTCTATCGGCTCGCCTATCCCACCTCCCCATCGGCTCCGGCTCCAGATCGTTAGGCGCACCGCGAGGCGTTACCGTCGTACCCATTCCGGAACGGGTGAAAAGGTAACGCGGTCACAGGAACGCGATGCCTACGTGTCGCTCGTCTCCCGCGACGACGCGGCGACCGCGGTGGTGGCGGTGGTCGAGCTTCCGGCACCGCCAGGCGACCTAGTCCACCAGCACGAGGTCGGGGTGCAGCGTCGGCCGGGTCGGCAGGTCGGACGACGCGCCCGCGAAGCCTCGCGGCACCACGAGCGCGACGAGCGCACCCTCCTCGTCGAGGACGCGCAGCCGCGGCGCCGGATCCGCGGGAAACTCCCCGAGCACGAGCGTCGCGTCGAGGTCGCGGCCGTGGGTGAGCGCAGCGCGGCCTTCCCGCCCCACGCGCACGACCGGCAGCGCGGGAAGCAGGCGGGAGAGCGGAACGAGGCGCTGGGCGCCTTCCCGCTCCACGAGCTCGAGCGTCACCGCCTGGTCCAGACCGAAGTCGCCGCTCGCCGTCCGGCGCAGGGCCGTCAGATGACCGCCCACGCCCAGCGCTTCGCCGAGGTCGCGGGCCAAGGCGCGGACGTACGTCCCGGGGGAGCACCGCACGTCGAACACCAGCTCGTCGCCGCGCCACTCGAGCAGGTCCAGCGCGTGGATCGTCACGGCGACCGGCTGACGAGGAACGTCCCGCCCCTCCCTCGCCAGCTCGTGGGCCCGCCGTCCTCCGACGTGCTTGGCGGAGTAGACGGGCGGGAGCTGCTCCGTCCGGACTCGCAAGGAAGCGAGAGCGGCCTCGACCGCGCCCCGGTCGAGCGTGACCGTTCGCGGCGGCCCGAGAGCCTCCCCCATCCGGTCGTCCGTGGTCGTGGCGAAGCCCAGCCGGACGGTCGCCCGGTACGTCTTGTCGCCACCTCCGAGGAACTGCGCGAGCCGCGTGGCCTTGCCGACGCAGACAGGCAGCACGCCGGTGGCGAACGGGTCGAGCGTGCCCGTGTGCCCGACGCGCCGCACGCCGAGCGCACGCCGCACGGCGTCGACCACGTCGTGGGAGGTCGGCCCTTCAGGCTTGTCGACCACGAGCACGCCGTGGAGCGGGCCCGCGGCGGTCATTCGTCGGACTTTTGTCCTTCCCGGGACTCGTCGAGAAGCTGCGCCACGCGCTCCGCGGCGTCGAGCCCCGTGTCGTAGCGGAACTGCAGCTCCGGCGAGTGCTTGAGGCGCAGGCGGCGGCCCACCTCGCGGCGCAGGAAGCTGCTCGACCGCTCCAGGCCTTCGAGCGACTTCTTGCGGTCGGCCTCCGCCCCGAGGACGCCCACGTGGATCCGGGCCAGCCGCAGGTCCGGCGTCAGCTCCACGCGGGTGACCGTGACGAAGCCGATGCGCGGGTCCTTCAGCTCGCCCGCGATCATGCGCGCGACCTCCTCGCGGATCTCCTCCGCGACGCGCTCCACTCGCCGGCTCACAGCGACTCGTACTGCGCGTCGAGGAGCTCGATGTTGCGCGCGCTGCCCGCCTCTCCGGCCACGCTGCGCAGCGTCGACTCGAGGTGCACGCCGTCCGTGTTCACGGAGACGACGGCCAGCCGCGCGCGCTGCCAGAGGTCCTGGTGCTCCACCTCCGCCAGCGACACGTTGAAGCGGTTGCGGATGCGCGTCTCCAGGCTGCGCAGGGCCTGACGCTTGTCCTTGAGCGAGCGCGCGCCCGGGAAGTGCAGGTCGAGCGTCAGCAGTCCGATGACCATGCCCCCAAGGGTACTACGGTCCTCAGAAGGCGCCGGAGAGCACCACCTGTCCCCCGCGGTACCGCAGGCTTCCTCCGAGCTTCGCCAGGTCAAGGATGCCGCGGTCGTAGCGGAATTTCGTGTAGGTGTACTGCAGGCCCACGCCGACGTGCGGCGTGAAGTGGTAGACCGCCGAGGCGCGGCCGTCGGTGATCGACGCCTCGGAGTCCCCGGGCTTGACGATGATGTACCGCATGTCGGCGCGCACGAGCAGCCGCCGGATGGCCCACCAGTAGAAGTAGCCGCCGAGATCGCCGGTGGCCTGCCCGAGGCTCCTCGAGATGTCGAAGGGCCCGCTTATCGTTCCTCCGTCGGGGAGCGTGGCGGTTCCCTGCCCGTTGATACCGGCGTCGAGCGACAGATGCCCGATACCGAGGGAGGGGCCGATCTCGAAACGGTCGTTCTTGTAGGCGGCGAAGCGATAGACGCCTGAAAAGTAGCTCGAGTCCGCCTTCCCGGCCACGGTGGCCCCCGCCTGGATGACTCGGTCGCCCCACGTGATGTCGCGCTGGATCGTAAAAGGATCGCCGCTGCGGTTGTTGTTGTACCAGCTCAGGCTGAACTGGTGGCGCCGCCACGGACGCCAGAAGCCCTCGATGTAGAAGCGCGTTGCGTTGTCGGGCAGGTTCAGCGCCTCGAAGTCGACGGGCGGCCGGATGACGCCAATAGTGTTAAACGTCAGCTCCGTGTCCGCGCCGATGCGAAAGCCCCCCGCGTCGATGCGGAAGCGGTCGGGAACGTCGGAATAGCCCCCCGACTGGGCAAAGGCGGCGCTCGCAAGCAGGAGTGCGACGGCCGCAACGGCACCGACGAACGAGCAATGAATGGCTCTCACCATGACTCTCCTCGAATGCCCCGGACGTCCCAATTATTTGCTCACTCCGCCGTTTACGGACAGTCCATTCCGGCCTCGGGACGGAGGTCCTTCGTCATCCGGTACTCGGTGTCAGGTTGTAGATGTGCCACTTGATGGCGTTGGGAACGAGGGTGTTGATCCCGAAGAAGGGCCGCAGCTCCAGCTCGTCGGCCTTGGCCTCGTTGTCGGTGTAGATCCCGAAGAGTCCGGCCCAGAGCCGGAGCCAGTTCGGACCCGCGGTCCAGATGAAGCCGGGCCACGAGCGCCTCGCCGTCCAGCGACTACGTCAGGGTGTCCTTGACGCGCTCCGTGGTGAAGAACTCGATCACGTCGCCGGGCTTGACGTCGTTGTAGTTGGCGATGCCGATGCCGCACTCGAGGCCGGCCTTGACCTCGCTCGCGTCGTCCTTGAACCGCTTCAGCGAGCTCACCTTGCCGGTGTGGATCACCACGTTGTCGCGCAGCAGGCGCACCTGGGCGTTGCGGTTCACCCTGCCGTCGGACACGAAGCAGCCGGCGATCGTGCCCACCTTCGAGATCTTGAAGGTGTCGCGCACCTCCGCCGCCCCGAGGCGGATCTCGCGCAGCGTGGGCTCGAGGAGGCCCTCCATGGCCTTCCTCATGTCCTGGACCGCGTCGTAGATGACGGTGTAGAGGCGGACCTCCACCTCGTCGCGCTCCGCGATCTCCGCGGCCTTCCGCTCGGGCCGGACGTTGAAGCCGATGACGACCGCGTTCGACGCCGCGGCGAGGAGCACGTCGCCTTCCGTGATGGCGCCGGCCCCGGAGCGGATGATGCGGAGCTTGATCTTCTCCTGGGGCAGCTTGAGGAGCTGGTCGCTGACGGCTTCGAGGGAGCCCTGCACGTCCGCCTTGATCACGAGCGGGAGCTCCTTGAGCTGCCCCTCCGCGATCGCGCGGCCGAGGTCCTCGAGGCGGATCCGCGACGAGGCGGCCATCGCCTTCTCGCGCAGCTTGAGCTGCCGGAAGTTCACGATGGACTGGGCCTTCACGCTGTCGGTGACGGACAGGAGCTGATCGCCGGGCTCGGGCAACGCCTGCAGACCGAGGATCTCGACGGGTGTGGCGGGGCCCGCGTTCTTGAGCCGCTCGCCCCGCTCGTCCACGAGCGCGCGGACCTTGCCGGAGACGGCGCCCGCGACGACCGTGTCCCCGACCTCGAGCGTCCCGTCCTGGACGAGGACGGTGGCCACGGGTCCGCGGCCCTTGTCGAGCCGCGCCTCCAGCACCGTGCCCAGGGCCTCCTTCTTGGGGTTGGCCTTCAGCTCCTGGAGGTCGGCGACGAGGAGGAGCATCTCGAGGAGCTGCTCGAGGTTCTGCCTCTTCTTGGCGGAGACGTTCACGAAGACCGTGCTGCCGCCCCACTCCTCGGGCATGAGCCCGCGGTCGGAGAGCTGCTGCTTCACCCGGTCGGGCTGCGCGTCGGGCTTGTCGATCTTGTTAACCGCGACCACGATCGGCACGCCCGCCGCTTTGGCGTGGTCGATGGCCTCGAGCGTCTGCGGCATGACGCCGTCGTCCGCGGCCACCACGAGCACGACGATGTCCGTGACCTTGGCCCCGCGGGCGCGCATGAGCGTGAAGGCCTCGTGGCCTGGGGTGTCGAGGAAGACCACCTTCCGCGTCCCCACGTCCACGTGGTAGGCACCGATGTGCTGCGTGATCCCGCCTGCCTCCCCCGCCGCCACCTGCGTCTCGCGGATGGCGTCGAGGAGCGACGTCTTGCCGTGGTCGACGTGTCCCATGACCGTGATCACTGGAGCGCGCGGGACCAGGTCCTCGGCCCGGCTCTCCGAGGTCTGGACCTGGACCAGCTCCTCCTCGAAGGACTGGATGGAGGCCTCGTAGCCGAACTCCCTGCCGATCTCGATGGCGAGCGCGGGGTCGATGCTCTGGTTCATCGTGGCCATGATCCCGCGGGTGAGCAGGGCCTTGATGATGTCGCGCGACTTGACGTCCTCCATCTTCTCGCCCAGCTCCTTCACGGTCACGCCCTCGGAGAGCGTGATCTTCCGGACGGGGCCCGTGTAGGCCGCGCGCTCCTTCTCTACGGGAGGTGCGATCGACCGCTTCTCGCGGTCCTTGGGCCGGGGCGCGGGACGGCCCGCGGGACGCGGGGCGGGCGCCGGAGCGGGCCGCGCAGGGATCGGCGAGACGGGGCGCAGGCCGGGCACGCCGCCCATTCGCCCCGGTGCAACCAGGTGCGGCGAGCGCGGCAGCGGCGTTCCACCCGTCGGATGGGGACTCGTGGGATGCGGACCCACCGGGCGCGGGGGCGCGATCGGCCGCACCGGCCGCGCGATCGCCGGCGTCGTGACCGCGGGACGGACGACGGGCGGCGGGGTCGCGAC
>JBKPBQ010000054.1:0-3935 GCA_046726955.1 Acidobacteriota bacterium | reverse complement strand
CAACGGCGACTTCTTCCTGATCGGCGCGCGCACCTTCACCGACATCCGGACGACCCGGTCGCGCGACCAGGAGATGTGGATCCTGCGGGCGGACCTCGGCGCGCCGCCCGTGCCGCTCGACCACAAGATCTCGGAGGGCGTCGCGATCTCGCGCAAGAACCTGAAGATCGCCTGGGCGAACACGCGGGGGCAGTATCCCGACCTCTTGGCGGAGGGCGAGTCCGTCCTGTACGTCGCGGACATCGCGTACAAGGACGGGGTGCCGGCCCTCGCCAACAAGAAGGAAGTCCTGCGCGCGAAGGCTCCGGAGTGCACTCTCGAGGCCCAGGACTTCCGCCGCGGCGACGCCGAGCTCGTCTACACCTGCTACCGCCCTCCGTACGCCGACGTCCTCGGCATCGACCTCGCCACGGGCAAGGTCACGACGTACCGCAAGCTCCCCGGCGAGTACAACGAAGTCGAAGGGATCTCACCCGACGGCCAATGGACGCTCGTGGAGTCGAGCCGCGAGCAGGGAGAGGAGCGCCAGAGCTCCCGCTACATCGACCTCTGGAAGCTCCGGCTCGAGCCGAACAGCAGCGACTTCGTGCGCCTCACCCGCTGGGGCGACTACGAAGGCTACAAGGCGTCGAACCCCGTGGTCAGCAGCGACGGCCGGCGGATGGCCTTCCAGTCCGCCCGTAACGACGAGCCGGCCGGCGTGGGTCACGGCATCTTCCTCCTGACGCTGCCGTGACCGAAACGACGCGGTGCTACGGAGGAATCGAATGACCAGGCGCGTGCGGCTGTTGTCCGCCCTCTTCGCCGTCCTCTCCGCGTCGGATCTCGCCGCGGCCGAAGGCGAGCGGCACTTCCTCTACGTCGCCGTGCCGGGCATCCGCAACTACGTCGAGTACGGGGGCGTCGGGATCCTCGTCTTCGACGCCGACGCCGGGTACCGGTTCGTGAAGCGCATCCCGACGTTCGACGTCGCGGCGGGCGAGGCCCCGGAGAACGTCAAGGGCGTCGCCGCGAGCGCGAAGACGCAGCGGCTGTACGTCACGACGCCGAAGCGCCTGGCCGCCTTCGACCTCCTCACCGAGAAGCTGCTCTGGAATCGCACCTACGAGGGCGGCTGCGATCGGATGGCGCTCTCGCCCGACGGCGCGCTGCTCTACGTCCCCTCGTTCGAGGGGCCGCACTGGTCCGTCGTCGACGCCCTGACCGGCGACCTCGTCGCGAAGGTCGTGACGAAGTCGGGTGCGCACAACACGATCTACGGGCGGGACGGCGACAAGGTCTACCTGGCCGGCCTCGCGTCTCCCGAGCTCTTCGTGGCCGACCCGAAGACGCACACGATTTCGGCCCGGGTCGGGCCGTTCGGCCATTTCATCCGGCCCTTCACGGTCAACGCCGCGCAGACGCTCTGCTTCGTGAACGTCAACGAGCTTCTCGGCTTCGAGGTCGGCGACCTCCGCACCGGCAAGGTCCTGCACCGCGTCGAGGTGGTCGGCTACGAGAAGGGGCCGGTCAAGCGCCACGGCTGCCCCAGCCACGGCATCGGCCTCACGCCCGACGAGAAGGAGCTCTGGGTCGTGGACGGCCCCAACAGCAGCGTGCACGTCTTCGACGCGACCGTGATGCCGCCGAAGCAGGTGGCGAGCATCAAGCTCCGCGACCAGCCGGGCTGGGTGACCTTCAGCCTCGACGGCCGGCACGCCTATCCCTCGACGGGCGAGATCGTCGACACGAAGACCCGCGCCGTCGTGGCGACGCTCCAGGACGAGACCGGGCGCGCCGTGCAGAGCGAGAAGCTGGTCGAGATCGTCTTCGCGGGCGGAAAGCCGGTGCGGACGGGCGATCAGTTCGGCGTCGGCCGCAAGGAGTAGGCTGTCAGAGGTAGCCGTGCGTCAGCAGCCGGTGCGCCGCCACCTGGTAGTAGCCGCCGGCGATGGGCGGGACGTCCCACTCCATCGCGTCGGCCAGGCGGTCGTAGACGTTGAACAGGAACGCCACCTCCATCGCGTCCGCCACCGCTTGCTTCGACACGCCGGCGCGGAGCACCGCCCGCACGTCCTCGGGGCCGAGGCTCGCGTGGTCGAGCGTCATCTTCTTCAGCAGGCCGAGGGTCGCGCGCAGCTTCTCGTCCACCGGCGCGGTCGTGTAGTCGTCGAGGACCTGACGGGTGAGCGCGTCGTTTCCAAGCGCGGACGCCGCGACCGCGGCGTGGGCGTTCGTTCAAAAGTCGCAGAGGTTCAGCCGCGAGACGAACGCCGCGAAGAGCTCCCGCTCTCCGACCGACCACTCCGACGGGCCCCGCATCACGGCCTGGGTGTGCGCGGAGTGCGGCGCGCCGAAGAGGTGCCGCTTGTAGCGCAGCGTGCGCACGACGTCCGGGGCGCGGTGGCCGGAGACGAGGCGAACGAAGGCGTAGAGCAGGCGCGAGCCGAGTCCGTCCCCGCGCTCGACCGTGGCGAGCCTCATGCCTCGTCCAGGGCCCTCAGCCCCGCCGCCAGCCGCTCCTGCGCCGCGCCGAACGCCGCGGCCACGACGATCTCGAAGAGCTGGTCCTCGGTGTAGCGCCCGCGCAGCGCGTCGAGGTCGGAGTCCGTCACCTCGTAGGCGTGGCGCCGGATCTTCTCGACGAGAGCGGCCAGCTCGGGCGGGGGAGCCCCGCGCGTCACCGCCTGGCGCAGCTCGGGCAGCGTCGTGGCCGGGGCGGTCAAGAGCGAGGCCGCGGTCGCCTTTCGGAAGGACGCGAACCGGTCTTCCATCGTGGGGAAGCAGGTTATCACGGCTGCTCGGGCAGACGCCCGATCCGGGCGGTGGGATCATGGGGGAGCGGACCGAAATCCGCTGACGGCGAGGCGACGATGGACATCGAACATTACAGACGGCGACTGCGTGAGGAGCACCAGAGGCTCGTGGCGCTGACCGACCGGACGCAGGAAGACGCTCGCGAGGCGACGCCCGATCCCATCCACGATCGAAGGGACGGGTACGTCCTCGACGAGCTGAAGGACGAGCTGTTCAAGGAAGCCGAGGGCCACTGGACGACGCTCCAGCGGGTGCGCGCGGCCCTCCAGCGCATCGCGGACGGCACGTACGGCCGGTGCCTGGCCGACGGGGAGCCGATCGAGCCGGCGAGGCTGGAGGCGGCTCCCTGGGTCGAGTATTGCGTGCGGCACGAGCGGGAGCGGGAGCAGGCCGAGGGCATGCGGACGCCTGGCCTCTAGAAAGACGGGCCGGAGCTCCCGCGAGACGGCCGTTCAGCTCGAGCGGATCAGCCGCTCGTACCGGTCCTCCAACGCCTCGACCTGGCGTCGGACGTCGTGGTGCTCCGCGACGAACTGCCGGCCGGCCGCTCCCATGGGCCGCCAGCGCTCCTGCTCGGTGACCAGCAGCGTGATGTGGTCCGCGAGGGCCGCCGCGTCGCCTTCGGGAGCGAGCAGGGCGCTCCGTCCCGGCAGCACGACGTTGGGAATGTCGGCGTGCGTCGTGGAGACGATCGGCAGCCCCGCCGCCTGCGCTTCGAGGATCGTGGTCGGCGCCCCTCCTTCGCTGTCGCCGTCGGAGGCGGTGAGGCTCGGGTGGAGGAAGAAGTCGGCCGCCGCCATCTCTCGGAGGTAGTCCGCGTAGCCGAGAAAGCCCAGGAGCCTGACGTAGCCTTGCATACCGAGCCGCTCGATCGTCCTCTCGATCTCGTCGCGCAGCGGTCCGTCGCCGATGATTCGAAACTCGAAGTCCTGCGTCCGCGTGCGGGCGGCCGCGCAGGCGGCGAGGGCGAGCTTGAGCCCCTTCTTCTCGACGAACCGTCCGCTGAAGATGGCGACCGCCTTCTCTCCCGGCGGTCTCGGCGCGCGCGGCCGGAACGCGATCTCCTCGACCGGAATGCCGATGCGCTGGACCTCGATCCTCGCCGCCGGACAGCCGAGCGCGACGAGCTTGTCTCGGAG
>JBKPBQ010000053.1:0-14046 GCA_046726955.1 Acidobacteriota bacterium | reverse complement strand
ACTGGGCGCTGACCAAGCCCGACGTCAACGTCCTCATCGCGATTACGACCGCGGCCGGCTACTGCCTGGGATCGCGCGCAGGCCTCTCCCCGCTCTCCTGGCTGCGCCTCGTCCACACGCTGGTCGCGACCGCGCTCGTGGCCAGCGGAGCGGCGGCGTTGAACCAATGGATCGAGCGCGAGCTCGACGCCCGGATGCGGCGCACCGCGAGACGACCGATGGCCTCCGGCCGCATCGAGCCCGGCCGCGCGCGCGCTTTCGGGATCCTGCTGTCGCTCGCGGGCGTCGCGTACCTTCTCGCCGCCGCGCCGCCGCTGGCCGCGGCGCTCGCGGCGCTCACGTCGGTCGGATACCTCTTCCTCTACACGCCCGCCAAGCGCAGGACGCCGCTGTGCACCTTCATCGGCGCGGTCCCCGGCGCGATGCCTCCGCTCATCGGCTGGGCGGCGGCGCGCGGCCGCCTGGATCCCGAAGCCTGGATGCTCTTCGCGATCGTGTTCCTCTGGCAGTTCCCGCACTTCATGGCCATCGCCTGGATGTACCGCGAGGACTACGACCGCGCGGGCTACCGCGTCCTGCCCGCGGGCGAGGGCCGAGCGTCATTCGTGACGAACCAGACCTTGCTCGCGGCCGTGGCCCTCGTTCCCGTGAGCCTCCTTCCGGTGGCGACCGGCTACGCGAGCCCGTTCTACGGCCTCGCCGCCGTCATCCTGGGTGTCGGCTTCGCCGACTGCGCGGCGCGGTTCGCGTTCCGGGCGTCCGGCACGGCCGCGCGACAGCTCCTCCTGGCCTCCGTCATCTACCTTCCCCTCGTCTTCACGCTGATGCTCCTCCCCGGCCTCCGGCCGGCCTCGTAGGTGACGCCATGATCCACTGGCATTCGCTGGACCGCGCGGCGCGCTACTACGGGAAGCGGACGGCGCTCGTCTGCGGCGAAAGGCGCTCCACATTCCGCGAGCTCAACGATCGCGTCGCGGGCCTCGCCGCGCTGCTTGCCCGACGAGGCGTGAGCAAGGGCGACCGTCTGGCCCTCCTGCTTCCGAACGAGCCCGAGTACATCGAGCTCGTCTACGCGTGCACCTGGCTGGGCGCGATCGCCGTGCCGCTCAACACGCGGCTGTCCGCTACCGAGATCGACCGTGTGCTCGCGGATGCGACCCCGCGAGGCCTGATCCGTCATTCGTCGATGCCGGACACGACTGCCCCGGTTCCCTGGCAGGTCGTCCTCGATCAGGAGCCGCTGGATATCGAGCCCGATTTGCCTCCCGTCCCGATCTACGATCCCCACGCGGTGCTGGCACTGATCTACACGAGCGGCACGACCGGCCGGCCCAAGGGCGTCGCGCTCACGCACGCGAACGCCATGGCGGACGTGGACCACGTCAACTACTGGATGCCCTACCGCGAGAGCGGCGTGTACCTCCACGCCGCGCCGATGTTCCACATCGCGGACTTCCCGCTGATGTTCGCGGCGCCCGCGGTTGGCGCGACCCAGGTGACGATCCCGAAGTTCAGCGCCGAGTCCTTCTGCGCGACGGTCGAGCGCGAGCGCGTGACGCACACGGTCCTGGTGCCGACGATGATCAACCTCCTGACCCAGTACGCTGACATCGGCGCGCACGACCTGGGCAGCCTCGACGTGCTCGGGTACGGGGGGTCGCCCATGGCCCCCGAGTTGATCCGTCGCACGCGCGAGGTCCTGCCGCACGTGAAGCTCGTCCAGGTCTACGGCCTGAGCGAGACGGGCTTCCTGACCGGCCTCCGGGACCACGAGCACACGGAGGCCCTCCTGCTCTCCTGCGGGCGGCCTTGTCCGGGCGTGGACCTGCGGATGGTGGACGAGTGGGGACAGGAGCTGGCGACCGGCGACTCGGGCGAGATCGTGACGCGCGGCGCGAACGTGATGCGCGAATACTGGAACGATCCGCAAGACACGATCGCCGCCTTCCGTAACGGGATGTTCCGAACCGGCGACGTCGGGTACCAGGATGCCGACGGCTACCTCTACATCAAGGACCGGCTGAAGGACATGATCGTGTCCGGCGGCGAGAACGTTTATTCCGGCGAGGTCGAAGCCGTCCTCTACGCGCACCCCGCGGTGCGGGAGGCGGCCGTCTTCGGGGTCCCCGATCAAAAGTGGGGCGAGCTGGTGATGGCGTGCGTGGTCCTCAAGCCGGAGCACACGCTGACTGTCGAGGACCTGATCGCGCATTGCCGGCGCTCTCTCGCCAGCTACAAGGTCCCGCGCCGCGTCGAGCTCTCCGATACCGACCTCCCCAAGAGCGGATCCGGGAAGATCCTCAAGCGGGTCCTGCGCGAGCGCTTCTGGGCCGGCCAGCAACGCGCGGTGAGCTGAGGTCAGACGCCGAGCCGCTGGAACGCAGCGGCGTAATCGCGAGCGAACTCCGCGAACGTGCGCGGGGGCCTGCCGGTCAGGTCGGCGACGACGCTGGTGATCGTCTCGCTCGGCCCGCCCGCCCGCTGGTAGGCCGCGATCGCGAGAAGGCTGTCCACCAGCCACGAAGGTTGGCCGGCTCGGGTGAGACGTGCGCGCGCCTGCTCGAAGGGCTCGTCGACGAAACGCAGCGGCCGGCCGATCGCCTGGCCGAGGATGTCGGTGGCCTGGCGGTACGACAGCGCCTCGCTCCCCGTGATGACGTACTTCTTGCCCGCGTGACCTGGCCGGGTCAGCGTGACGACGGCGACCGCTGCGATGTCGCGGGTGTCGACGAACGGAATCCTGCCGTCCCCCGAAGACGAGTACACCACGCCCTCGCTGATGATGTTGTCCGCCTGGCTCAGGAGGTTCTGCATGAAATGGTGCGGCCTGAGCATCGTCCAAGCCAAACCCGTTTCCTGCAGCTCCCTCTCCACTTGATGGTGAAGCCGGCCGATCAGGGAATTCGAATGGGGCGATGCGCCGAATGCGGACAGCTTCACGACGTGAGCGACCCCTGCCCGGCGCGCTGCCGCTATTGCATTTCCTTGCAGTGCGGCGGCGTCCTGACCATTGCCCGTGAGCAGGAACAGTGTCGCGCAGCCCGCGAACGCCGAGGAGAGGGTCTCGGGCTGCGAGAGATCTCCGAGCACCGAAGTGATACCCGGCCGCTCTGCCTGCGGGCTCCGGTTCCGAACGAGTGCGCGTGCGGGCACACCGGCCTGGGAGAGCAGCCGGACGACTTCACCGCCGATCAGACCGGTGCTTCCGGTAACCAGGATCATGTCATCCTCCTCGTGGCTTCGGCGAGTTCCCGCACGTCCGCGACGAACCTGGCCAGCAGCGGCGAGCCGTTGTCCCTCCTCCAGAGGAGGGAAACCGTGATCGGAAGGTTCAGGTCGACGACTCTCCGAAGCACGACCTCCTTGGGGCATCGCCAGCGCGTGGCGTCGGTGACGAACGCGACGCCCAGCCCGCAGGAAACGAGACTCAGCATCGTGGCCTGATCCACGGCCTCCTGCACGATCCGTGGGTTGGTCAGACCGCCGCGAGCGCACGCTTGCAGCAGGCGGTCGTAGTTCGCGGGGTGCTGCCGCCGCGGAAACCAGACGAAGTCGGTCTCGGCCAGGTCGCGCAGGCGGAGCCGCTTCAACCTCGACACCGGGTGCCGTTTGGGCGTGGCGAGCACGACCTGATGGGAGGCGACGTGGACCTGCGCCAACTCCGGGTCGGATGTCGGCACGTAGACGAAGCCTGCGTCCAAGCGGGCCGAGCGGACGGCCTCCACCTGGTCCAGCGAAATCAGCGTACTGATCTGCAGCTCCGCCTCCGGGCACCTTCGGCGGAATTCCCGGAGGGAATCGGGAACGACGCCGTGCCACGACGCGCTCTCCGTGAAGCCTACCCGCAGCGTCCCCATGAATCCGCGCGCCGCACGCTCGGCGCGGACCGTCGCCTCGTTCACTTCCTGGAGAATCCGCCGGCAGTCCTCCAGGAACACCTTCCCGCCCGCGCTCAGGCGAACGCCACGCGGCAGGCGGTCGAACAGCTGGACTCCGATCTCACGCTCGAGGTCCCGGATCTGGCTGGACAGTGCGGGTTGGGCCACACGCAGCCGCTTTGCCGCGCGTCCGTAGTGCTCGTCTTCTCCGACGGCCACGAAGTAGCGAAGGTGCCTGAGTTCCATGTCGATAGGCTCCGGATATCGGTTCGATAGAAACAGTGTGTTGGACGCAGCGGCAGCAGAAACATGAACCTCGCGGCGTGCGAGAGCAACCGGGAAGGAGGTCACGCATGGGTCCCCACGGAGGACTCCAGGCGACATCGCTGGCCCTGGTCGCATGCGTGGCGTGGGCCGCGTCGACCTCCCTCGGCTCGGCACGCGACAGCATTGCCCGCGAGTCGACCGCCTCGCGATCCGCGGAGGGTCTCGCCGCCTGGCAGCAGGTCTACTCCGTGCTGACCTCTCCCCGCTGCATCAACTGCCACACGGCCACTGACCACCCGCAGCAAGGCGACGATCGGCATCGCCATGTCGCCAACGTGGTGCGCGGGCCCGAGGGCAAGGGTGTTCCCGCGCTGCAATGCGTGACCTGTCATCAGGAAACCAACGCCGACAGCACCGGCGTCCCGGGCGCGCATGGCTGGCACCTGGCGCCGTTGTCGATGAGATGGCAGGACACGAGCGAGAAGATCCTCTCCAGCGCCGAGGTCTGCCGGGCCATCACCGATCGCTCGAAGAACCACGGCCTCGATGGACCGGGTCTCGTGAAGCACCACGAAGAAGAGCCCCTCGTCGTTTGGGCCTTCCAGCCCGGCCTGAGGATCGACGGCACCGAGCGCACGCTGCCCCCACTGACGCATGAGCAGTTCGTCGCCGCCACACGCAGGTGGGTCGACGCCGGGGCGCCCTGCCCAGGGAATCGCTAGCCGGAGGTCGTCATGGGAACGTACAAGCTCTCCGTGAACGGTCGGCCGATGGAAGTCACGGTCGATCCTGGGACCCCGCTGCTCTGGGTCCTGCGCGAAGACCTGAAGATGACGGGCACCAAGTACGGCTGCGGGATCGCCGCCTGCGGCGCCTGCACGGTGCATCTCGGGAGCATCGCCACACGTTCCTGCGTGGTTCCGGTCTCTCTCGTCGGCGATCGTCCGATCGTCACCATCGAGGCCATGGCCGAGGATCGGGTCGGGCGCGTCGTGCAAGACACCTGGGTCTCGCACGACGTCGTGCAGTGCGGGTATTGCCAGAGCGGCCAGATCATGAGCGCGGTCGCGCTGCTCAAGGCCCTGCCCAGACCGACCGACACCGACATCGAGCAGTCTATGGGCGGGAATCTTTGCCGCTGCGCGACCTATGTCCGCATTCGCGAGGCGATCAAGGCGGCTTCGCAGCAGATCGGGCAGGAGCCATCGCATTGAGCGCTGCAGCCCGTACTTCCAGCGATTTCTTGCTCGGCCGGCGAGCCTTCCTTCGTGCCTCCGCGACGGCCGCCGGCGGCCTGATCGTTTCCCTCCATCTCGACCTCCCGGTCCATGCGCAAGAGGCTGGTCAGGCTGCGCCCGCACCCAAGGCCTATCCGCCCGACGCCTTCGTCCAGATCCGGCCGGACGGCAAGATCGTCATCCAAGTAAACCGGCTGGAGTTCGGTCAGGGAATCCAGACGTCCCTGCCCATGATCCTCGCCGACGAGATGGACGCCGACTGGTCGCAGGTCATCGCGGAGCTGGCGCCCGCCGCCGAGGTCTACAAGGACCCGCTCTATGGCTTCCAGATGGTGGGAAGCTCCAGCTCCATCTCGCATTCGTTCCAGCAGTACCGGGAGCTCGGCGCCAGGACGCGCGCCATGCTCGTGGCCGCCGCCGCCCAGCAGTGGAAGGTCTCTCCCGCGCAATGCCGGACGGAGGCGAGTGTCGTGCACGGTCCCGCCGGCCAGTCGGCCAGATACGCCGAGCTGTCGGAGGCGGCGGCCAAGCAAGCGGTGCCCGCCACCGTGCCCCTCAAGGATCCTTCACAGTTCCGTCTCGTCGGCAGCAGGGTCCGGCGCCTCGACAGTCGTCCCAAGTGCGATGGCTCGCTCAAGTTCGGCCTGGACCTCGACCTCCCCGGCATGAAGACGGCCGTGGTCGCGCGGCCGCCCGTCTTCGGGGGACGCGTCAAGAGCTTCGACGACAAGGACGCTCGCCGCATTGGTTACGTCCGGGACGTCTTCGAGATCCCACTCGCCCGAGGCACCGGCGTCGCGGTCGTCGCCGACAAGTTCTGGACCGCAATGCAAGCGCGCCGCGCACTGAAGGTCGACTGGGACCTCTCGGCCGTGGAGCACCCGGACACCGCACAGCTCCGGACGCGGTACAGGGACCTGGCCCGAACGCCCGGCAAGGTCGCCGCGAGCCGTGGGGACTCGAGGAACATCGACACGTTCGCCGCTTCCGATCGGATCATCGCGGAGTACGAATTCCCCTACCTCGCGCACACTCCCATGGAGCCGTTGAACACGACAATCCGCTTCGACGGCGATCGCGCCGAAACCTGGGCCGGGTCGCAGTTTCAGACGGCCGACCAGGCCGCCATCGCCGAGATGCTGGGTCTGAAGCCGGAGCAGGTCACGTTCCACACCGAGATGGCCGGCGGGGGCTTCGGACGCCGCGCCACTCCCGACAGCCACGTGGCGCGCGAAGCCGCGGCCATCGCCAAGCGATTTCGCGGCACTCCGGTCAAGCTCGTCTGGACACGCGAAGACGACGTCCAGGGCGGGTACTACCGCCCGATGCACGTGCATCGAGTGGAAGTGGGCGTCGGCCCGGACGGCATGCCGCTCGCGTGGCGGCACGTCATCGTCGGCCAGTCCATCACCGCCGGCACGCCCTTCGAGGCCATCATCGTCAAGGACGGCGTCGACAGCACGGCCGTCGAAGGCACGGTCGACACCCAATACGACATTCCCCACTTCCACGTTTCGGCTCACCACCCGAGCGTGAACGTGCCCGTGCTCTGGTGGCGTTCGGTCGGGCATGCGCACAGCGCGTTCGTGATGGAGACGCTCGTCGACGAGCTGGCAGCGCGCGCCAAGGCCGATCCCATCGCCTACCGGCGCAAGCTCCTCAAGCCAGACGCCATGAAGCTCCGCCGGGCCCTGGATCTCATGGACGAGAGGAGCGCGCCGTGGCGCACCACGCTGCCCGCCGGGCACGCCGCCGGCATTGCGTGTCACGAGGGTTTCGGGACTGCGGTCGCCTGCGCCGTGGATGTGTCCATCGAGAACGAGAGGCCCCGCATCCACCGCGTGACCATCGCGGTCGATCTGGGGCTCGCCGTCAATCCGCTCGGCGTGGAAAGCCAGTTCCAGGCGGGAGTCGCGTTCGGGCTCACGCAGCTCATGGCCAAGGGCGCGATCACGCTCAAGGACGGACGGGTGGAGCAGCGGAACTTCGACGGCTACACGCCGCCCTACATCGCGGATGCGCCTGTCTCCGTGGACGTGCACATCGTGCCGAGTGGCGAGGCGCCCTCCGGAAGCGGCGAGCCGCCGGTCCCGGTGATCTCACCGGCAGTCGTCAACTCATTGGCGCGGCTGACCGGGAAACGTCATCGCCGCCTGCCGCTGGTGGCGGTGTAGAGGATGTGCGCGAAGGGAGACTGAGTGATGAGCAAACACGTCGCCGTCACCCCCGGGGAAGCCGCGGATCGCCTCGCGATCCGGGAGCTCGTCGAGGCCTACGCACATTGCGCCGACCGGCGCGATGCCAAGGGCCAGATGTCTCTCTTCACCCAGGACACCCACTTCGTCGTGTACATGAACGCCAAGGATCCGACGCCTTCGCAGGAGCTGCACTCGCGCGAGGCGCTCGCGCCGGTCTTCGCAGAGCTCAACAGGTACGACGCCACGACCCACTTCGTCGGGCAGAGCACGATCTTCACGCTCACGGGGGACCGCGCAACAGGGGAAGCGTACTGTCTCGCCCATCACGTCACGGTCGAGGGCGGGAAACGACGCCTGATGATTGCCTCGCTTCGCTACCTCGACACATGCGTGAAGATCGATGGCGCGTGGCTCTTCGCGGAGCGCCTGCTCTACGTCGACTGGCTGGAAGAGCGTGCGCTGTCATGACAGCAACGACGAACACCCTTATGGCGTCGACGGCCTGGCAATCGCGCCCAGCCTGGACACTACCGAGAAGCCTTCGGCTTCAAGTCTTCTAGCGTGACGCGGAATTGCCGGTCCCAGATCTCGACGGCAACGTCGTCGTAGCTCGCGCCGCGCCAGGCCACGAGCTTCATCTTCGGGGAGAGATCGAGGTCGCGCACGGCCTCGTACTGGCGCCAGTCGCGCACCCGGAAGCCGTCGAGGCCCACGATCACGTTGCCGTACTTGAGGCCGAACTTCTTGGTGAGGTCGTTCTCCTTCTTGACGACGACGCCGTCCTCGGGTTTCGCGGGAAGCTTGGATCGATCGAGCGGCTCGAGGCCGTCGGGCATCGATAGGGCGAGCGCGTCTCGCAGTCGGGCTTCGTACTCGGTCTTGCCCCGGACCCTGGCCTGCCGGTAGTAGAAGCCGGCGAGCCTCGTGGGCCTCTCGTACCGGTCGAGAATGCGCCGGTAATACTCCTCGGCCTCGCGCATGCGTCCCGTCTTCTCGAGGAAGCGGGCCATGACGTAGAGTCCCCTCTCGGCGTACGTGCCCGCGGCGGCGCGGGCCACCTTTTCGGCCCTGGGCGCCTGGCCGTGGTCCACGTAGTAGTCGACGAGCCACTGGCTCTGGTTCGCCGCGCCCACGCGGTCCTCCGCCCCGTCGAAGGCGCGCTGGTAGGCCGTCGCCGCCTCGTCCGGGAAGCCCATCTCCGCGAGGCGGTATCCCAGGAAGAAGCATCGCTCGGCCACGAGCCGACACATCGCTCCCTGACGGGTCCGGAACTCGTCCGCGTCGTAGTAGGCGGCGTCCGCGAGCTTGCCCATCACGAAGAGGTCGTAGTCGGCGAGAGCTCCGTAGACCGCGGCGAGTTCGGCCGCGGAGTGCGTACCGGGCATGCGCGCAACTGCCGCCTCTGCGAGGTCGCGATCGTAGGGAGCGAGCGCCCGAAGGCGGCCGATGTCTTCCGCGGAGGCGCTCCTGAGGGCGCCGAGAACGGTGAGGCGGCGCCGGGCGTCCACGAGCGTCCCCGCGGGAAGGGCCGGACGGAACCACAGGTTCTCGTCGGGAAGGTCGCGAGGGATGGGAGCGAAGTCTTCCTTTTCCCGCACGAGGTCCCAGTGACCGCCCGTGAGCCGCTCCGGGGAGCGCAGCGCGAACTCTCTGACCGCGGCCATCGCGTCGCGATATTCCTTCTCGTTCGTGGCGTGGGCACGGAGGACCATCGGATACATTTCGAGCCGGCCGAACTGTCGGCGCGACTGCTCGACCGCGGCCGCCGCCTCCCCCGGGTTGCCGAGCGTGTAGCGGTAGTACGCCTGGAGCCTCATCAGCTCGAACACCAGGTGGCGCTGCGTGCGATCCGCCCACAGCCCCCAGCCGAGCACGCTGACTCGCGGGGTGCCCTCGCTGCTCCTGGTCACGTGGCGTGTCGGGCGCTCGTTGAGCGCATCCAAGAGGCCGGCGTGGTCGGCAGGCATGCGCTCCATCGTGGTCAGCACGGCTTGCGCTTCGGCCATCTGGAGCACCGGCGCGAGTGCGGCGTAGCGATTACCGGTATCCACGGAGAAGGCGCGAGACTCGAGCCCAATCGTCGCCCAGTCCGGGAGAGGCTCCGGCTGGCGTCGGTCCAGCCACGTCGACGCGGACGCGTCATCGAGGCCCAAAACGAGGGCCCGGAACTCCTCCCGCTCCTCGAGGAGGCTGAGCTTCTTCTCGTCGCGAGCGAGCCGCCAGTCGCCGGTGTTTCGCAGTCGCAGCGCGCGGATCCATGCTCTCTCGGGTGGCGTCGTGGCCGACCGCTGGAGGACGTCGAGGCGGTCGAGCGCGTCGCGCTCGCGGCCGACGAGGGTTGCCAGCAGGGCTTCCGCGAGCTGTCCCGTCAGGCCCAGCACCTGGCCGCAGGTTAGGCCTCGGGCCAGGGCGAGGTGGGCGGCCATGCGCGCGAGGGCGACGCGCGTGTCTGTCGACGCCCCGGCGTGGTCCCGAAGCGCGAACGCGCCGAGGAGCAAGGCCGCCTGCTCGTGGGCTTCGGCGTCGGGAGCCGTCTCGAGCCGGTGGGAAAGGGCCTTGTCTTCGCGGACGAGCACCACGGTCCGTAGATCGGTCAGCGCTTGGAGGATCCGCCGGTCTTCCGAAGACTTGCGCGGCAGCGGGGGCAGACAGACGCCCACGTCGTAGTCCGGGCCGTAAGCCAGCTCACGGGCCATCCCTGCATAGACCCGAGGGTCGAACACGTGCTCGTGGAGACGCAGACGGCCCGAGAACCGACGCGGCCCCGCGAGCGGAACTTCGACGAGCGGGATCTCGACCAGGACGGCGTCCGGGGCATCGCCCGGCCTCACCGTCGCCTTCACCTCCAGCCCCCGAGCCTGCGCCTCGGGAAGCCGGCGAGTCTGCATGTAGAGCGCCATCTCGGTGACGTCCCGGACGATCTGGTCCACGAGCCATTCCTGCTCGGTGCCCCAGGGCGACTGGAACGCGGGCAGCGGCGTGGGAGTGGGGGGCTCGGGAGGCGGAGAGGGCGCCCCCAGCCCTCCCCGCTGCTGGACGAGCACGGCGGCGAGGGCAACGGCCAGGAGCGCGAGCAGGAGCGTACGACGGGTCGTCATGACCTCTCCTTAACGCCTAACGCATCGGGAACGACCGGTGCGGGAAGATCTCCTGGGGATCGACCTTCCGCGAGAGCCGCAGCAGCACCGGCTTCAGGAAGTCGCGCCGCTCGTAGCTCACGCCGAGCTCCGTGAGCCGCTGCCCGAGGCGCTCCGCCGCGTACTGATTCACCGGGATGAGCGCAGCCTCCGGGGCGTTCTCCACCGCCTCTCGGTAGGCGAAGAAGTACTCCGTCGTCGTCGGCCCCAGCTTGGCCGTGCATACGACCGTCTCGCCGGACAGGAAGTTGATGCGCGTCGCGAGGTGGAAGTCGGTGTAGCACCAGCGCACGCCCTCGCGCTGGAGGCCGGCCACGAGGTCGCGCCACCGCTCGTCCGACTGCACGGTGCCGGGCAGGTGGGCCAGCGAAGTCAGAGCTCCGAAAGCGACGAGGCCGACGAACACGAGTCGCCGGCGCCCCTCGCCGAGCAGCTCCGCGAGGAAGATGGGCAGCAGAGCCATCAGAAAGAGCAGGTAGCGCGGGTTGTGCGGAACGTACTGGAGAGCGAGGACGGCCATCGCGACGTCCACGACGAGGAAGACGACGAGCACCGCGTGCGTGGGTGACGTTCGGGCCTTGCGCGCGGCGACGACGATCGCCCAGACGGCCAGGACGCCCGCCGCGCAGGCGAGCGCGAACACGACCGCGTCCAGCACCGGGGGATAGCCCGTGTCGTACCCGAGCAGCACCGGCCAGTAGTCCGTGACGAGCGCCCGGAGGCGCATGCCGAGGCCGACGGTCTCCGCGTCGCCCACGGCGGCCCCCCCGGGGACGAGGTACTGGAACGATCCCCACTGGTTGCCCGCGTTCCACAGCAATCCCGGGACGTAGCCCAGGACCCACCCGAGCCCGAGCGTCAGCCAGGACGGCCACGCGCGCAGCCGGCCAGAGACGAGCAGGACGAGGACGACGGCCACGAGGTGGATGACGGCGAGGATGTGGCACCAGAAGCCGAGGCCGAGGAGGACACCCGCGGCGAAGGCGAGGATGGGCCGCGCGGCCTCTTCCGTCGTCCACCGCGCGGCGAGCCAGAGGGCCCACGTCCCGAGGGCGAGGACCTCGACGTAGTTGCCGTCGTTGCTGAGGCTGTAACGGGTGAGGAAGGCGGGACCCAGAGCGGCGTAGAGCGTTGCGAAGAGCGCCGTCCGGGGGCCGCTCGCGAGAAGCGCGAGACGATAGAGCCCGGCGAGGAAGGCCAGGAAGAAGAGAACGGAGCTCAAAGCGAACGCGCGGGCCGGATCCATCGCGACGGCGAGCAGTGCCGCGAGGTGCGATTTGAGGCTGCCGCTGTACGGGACGTGCGGGACGAACACGAGCCGCTCGATGCCGTCGCGGATGTGGAGGGCGACGATGCCGGAGAGGGCGCCATCGGGCGTAACCGCCGCCGCGGAGCCACGCATCACGAAGGGAAGGCGGAAGAGAAGGGCGACCGCCAGGACAAAGAGAAGCGGCCGCGCCGACGGGAGCGGCTTTCCGGCGAGGATGGGCCACCGCGGGCGCAGCCAGAGGACGGCGAGAGCGAGGGCGGGAAGAGCGAAGACGACGGTGGGAATGGCCAGGAGTGACCCCGGCCGCATCGGAGTGTCGAACCAGCGGAGGCAGGTCAGACACCAGAAGATCACGAATGCCGACGCCACGAGCAAAGAATGGCGGCGCGTCGGCATGCGTGATGATATAGGCAGATGCTGCGTCCTGCCGTCTCGCTCTTCGCGAGAGCCCTCGCGGCCGGCGACTTCGCCCCCGTGCGGTCGAGGATCCGCAAGCACCTCGGGGAGCGCGGCCGGCGCACGCTGGACCTCGCGTGCGGACCCGGTCTCTTCGCCGACGTCTTCGCAGGCGAGGACTACGTGGGCCTCGATCCCGACCTGCGCAACGTGGCGTGGGCTCGGCGCGCCCGCCCGGGGGCCTTCCTGGTCGCGACGCCGGAGCGCATCGACCTCCCCGACGGGCGTTTCGACCAGGTCCTGGCCTTCGAGGTGCTCGAGACCCTGACCGACGCCGAGGTCGGCGCGCTCCTCCCCGAGCTGCAACGGCTCACGTCGCCTTCCGGCCGGGCCTACTTCGTGACCGAGCTGCCTCGCGGCGGCCTCCTGGCCCGATTCCTCCCGGGTCCGCGGCCGCCCAGGACGGAAGAGGCCGTCCGTCGAATCCTCGGCACGGCGGTCGAGTGCTTCCCGAGCGGCGCCCGGCGCTACGCGGCCGCGCTCGTCCAGTGGCCATGATCACAGGAGACGAGTCGTGCGGTTGACGCCCGCGCGAAGCCATGTCACTGTTTCCGGCTAGATTGAACCCAGAGCGGCGGTCCCCTCGCTCATGAGAATCCTGGTCGTCGGAAACGGCGGTCGGGAGCACGCGCTCGTCTGGAAGATCCGGCAAAGCCCTCTCGTGAACGAGGTCTACTGCGCTCCCGGCAACGCCGGGATCGCGGAGATGGCCGACTGCGTCCCCATCGACACCTCCAACATCGTGGAGGTGGCCGACTTCGCCCAGACGATCAAGGCCGACCTGACCGTGGTCGGGCCCGAGCTCCCCATGGTCCTGGGCATCTGCGAGGAGTTCGCGCGGCGGGGCCTGGCGATCTTCTGCCCCTCGCGGGCGGCGGCCGAGATCGAAGGGTCCAAGGTCTTCGCCCGCGAGTTCATGGCCCGCCACAACATCCCCTCCCCTCGCTACGAGGTCTGCCAGACGCTCGAAGAGGCGCAGGCCTTCGTGGACCGCAAGCCGTTCGGCTTCCCGTTCGTGGTGAAGGCCGACGGGCTCGCTGCCGGCAAGGGCAGCTTGGTGGTGGACGACGCGACCGAGGCCAAGAACGTCATCGGCCAAATGATGGGGGACAAGAAGTTCGGCACGGCCGGCTCCAAGGTCGTGATGGAAGAGTTCCTGCCCGGCGAGGAGGTGTCGTTCCTCGTCTTCTCCGACGGCTCGAAGGTCGTCCCCATGGTCTCCGTGCAGGACCACAAGCGCGCCCTCGACGGCGACAAGGGGCCGAACACGGGAGGCATGGGCACGGTCTCCCCCGCCACGAACCTGTCGCTCGACGTGCACAAGCAGATCATGCAGGAGATCATCCTGCCCACGATCGCCGGCCTCGCCTCCGAGGGCCGTCGCTACCAGGGCGTCCTCTTCGCCGGCCTGATGATGACGGAGTCGGGGCCGAAGGTCCTCGAGTTCAACGCCCGCTTCGGCGACCCGGAGACGCAGGTGATCATGCCCCGCATGCGCAGCGACATCGTCCCCATCCTCGAGCAGGTGGCGGCGGGCCAGCTCAAGGAGACGAAGATCGACTGGGCGAAGGAGCCCGCGGTCTGCATCGTCGTCGCCGCGAA
>JBKPBQ010000052.1:0-8361 GCA_046726955.1 Acidobacteriota bacterium | reverse complement strand
GGGTTGCCATCGCCGCCCCCGAGGCAAAGGTCCAACGCGATCGCCACTGCCAGGCGATGACGGTCAGGCCCGCGCCGCCCACGACGAGCACGAGTCGAACGGGCGTCACGGTCGTTCCCCAGACGTCGAAGCCCAGAGTCTCGGCCTGCCCCGCCGAGATCAGGGCCGCCGCCAGCCCCAGGGTGATCGAGTGATACCACTCCCCTTCCCAGGTGAACGCGAAGCCCAGGACGAGCGGGGCAAAGAGCGCGGGCGCGAACGAGACGTCGTGGACCCAGGCGACCGCCATGAGGTGTCCCACGACCGAGATCGTTGGGAGGGCCGTCCACACCTTCCCTTGGTCGCCTCCGTCTCTTCGGAGCTCGGCGAGTTGGGCCTTGCGAAGGAAGGGCAGGGCCAGCATCGTCCACGAGCACGCATAGAGGGTCACGGGATTCAGCGCACGGACGGACGCGAGGTGCACCGCGACAACGGGCAATGCCAGGACGAGAGCGACCGGTGCTCCCAAGAGAACTGCCGTCCGGCCCGAGAGGACCCTCGGCACGCGTTGTGCGACGTACCAGAGCTTGGCCACGGCCATCGCCAGCGTAATAGCGGCGGCGAACGTCCCTGCTCGCGGGTCGAGGGTGGCGCACTCGTTGGCTAGCAGGGTGGCGTCCAGGAGGAAGACGGACTCGAGGACGAGCAGCGTGAGGCCATCCCGCGGGGCGCGCTTCGCGCTCACGAGGAAGACGCCCGCGCCGACGAGCACCCACTCGTAGAGCTGGACGACTACCATCAAGACGAGCAGCTTCCCGAGGTGGCCGGGCTCGAGCGCCAGCGCCTTGCTCAGGATGTAGCAGCCGGCGAGCATCGCCGCCGCGCTGCCGAAGTAGAACGGATTGCCCCTCATTTCATTGCCTCCAGTGGTTCGGCACGGAGCGCCGACGGGTTCCTGGATCAGACATGCCTCGAGCCGCGCTCGCCTTGCGCTGAAGGCCGTGGAAAGCCCATGACCCCACCCGTCCGGACCTACCCTGACCCGCTCGCGGGGTAGCGTGGGGATCCCTTTCGATGTTCGAAGGGCGATAGGTCAGGAGGTACACTGTGTCCATGCAGGTGTTCACAGCGCGGGTCCTGGGCGGCGCGATCGTGCCCGAAGAGGGCGTCGAGCTGGCCGAAGGCACACGGGTGACCGTGATCGCTGGAGATCCCGACGCGACTTTCAAGTTGAGCGCAGCTGACGAGACTGAGCTCGCCGAGTCGATTGCCGAGGCGGACCGCGGCGAGGTCATTTCGGCCGAAGAACTACTGCACCGCCTTTCGCGCTGAAAGTGCCGGCACTGCCGGTGGTTTTCACGCGCCGCGCGGCGCGTGAGGTGGAAGCTGCCGCCGGCTGGTGGAACGAACACCGGCCGGGGACACGTGATGCCGTCCACGCCGATCTAGCGGCCGCACTTGTCCTCATTGCGAGCCAGCCCAGCTGTGGAGTGCCGACTGTCAGCAGCCGGTATCCCGGAGTTCGCCGTGTCTTCCTCGCGCGCATTGCATATCGCCTCTATTACCGCGTAGCGCCGGGCCGGCACACATTCAGGTACTCGCCTTCTGGCACTCGAGACGAGGTGCGCCCCCGTCTCTGTAACGCGGCATTGACGGCTCACCTTGTCTGGCGGGCGACCTCGAGGTCGATGACCCACTTGGTGTCGCGACCGGAGCCCGCTTTCGTAAGAAGCCCGGGCGTGAGCCGCCAGTTTGCGACGTCCTCCCGCATCGGACCGACACTTTCGTCGAAGACCTTCGAGCTGCTCGCCTTCGTCGTCGCCCAGATCGTGTAGGTTTCGCCGGGTGCGTCCGAGAAGTGGAGGAAGAACGCGGCCGGCGGGGGCGGCAGCTCCGATTGCCACATGAATCGGTGGATGCAGTAGGTGACCGGAATCGTGACTTCGAACGTTTGGTCGCTGATCACCACCTCCGCCTGGTGCTTCTCGTTGAGGGACGGCCAACCCGCATCTCTCTCCGATGCCGAAAGGCCGAGCCCGTGCGGAGGCTTGACCGTGAGCGTCACCGGACGCTCGAGCGGAGCTGTGAGTCGCCCCGACAACACAACTCTTGCGGTGGCGAGCGCCTGCATGGGCACGACCAGGTAGGTGCACGCCCCCATCCCGAAGAAACAAAGGCAAACGGACAGAAAGAGACGACAGAGCGAGCGAAGCCTGCTCATCCTTCACCTCGACTGATTGGTTGGCTGACGGCGTTGTCCCGTGCAACGCGTGTGCCGGGGATCACACCGAAGCGGGACGATCGCGACAGGCCGCTCACTCGTCGTGACTTCGTGTGCCGCGCTCGGTCGCGCGCGGGCCGTTCTTCTAGCGCAGCACAGCCCGTTGCGCCGACAACAATTGGCAGCGGCGCCAATCTGTGTCGCTGTGACGCCGAATCCCTACTGGAAGAAACGCGGAGTCAGCTCGTCGATCGGGGGAAGGTCGCGGTCGCCCGTTTGCCGGGGCGACGCGGCGAAATGCTCGACGGTCTCGTGGCGGGGTGCCGTCCACCGGCCGGCCGTACGCCGCCGGCCAATGGACGGTGAGGCAACGATCTTTCCTACCAGGTACACCCGTAGGCCTGGACGGCCGTCTTCGTCTGGTCCGCGGCCGCCTTGCAGCCCGTGGCGAGGCCGGTCCGGCCCTCGGGAGTCGCCGCGGCTGCCTTCCAGGCCGCCTTCTGCTGCTCGAGCGCCTGCTTCATCGCCGCCCGCCCGGCCTCGGGCACCTTGCTCTCGATGCAGGCGAGATACTTCTTCATGTACTCGTCGCACTCCGGGACGCCGAAGTCGCCGGCGGCCACGCTCGCGGACGCGCTCGTCGCCCCGCTGGCGGCGGCGGTGGTGGCGGGTGGGTTGGCGGGGGGCGCCGGCTTCTCGCTGCACGCCCCGAGAAGGGCGGATCCGCCGATCGCCACGAGCCACAGAACTCGATTCCTGGTCATTTCTTCTCCTTCGCGACGGTCATCAGGCGGCCGGTCGCGCACGCAAGATAGTACGCGACGTTGGGGTGTAGATCGCTGCGAGCCGCGTGCGCCACAAGAAAGACTTCGATACTCGCGGACGGAATACCTGCGGAAAGTAAGTGATGGTCAGCACTGCGACCTCTGACGCGCCGGACGCCTCTGCCCGAGCCGAGTCGCGGTCTGCGCATACTCCGGAGCTTGCTGAAGTTCGACTCCGAGTGATCTGTTGCCAAAATCAGGGGTTCAGCAGCGGCGACGGCGGGGCCAGGGTGAGCGACGGATCGTAGACGACCGTCTTCTCCGCCTTGAACGGACGCTCCCCGTAGGTCCCCGAGAAGGTTGCGCGCAAGGGCAGACCTGACGCCGTCGATACCCAGAGGTCGGCCCGGCCGACGAATGCGCCGACCTGGTCGCGGTAGTGGACGTCGGCGGCATACCGTTTTGCCGGCTGGCCGGAGACGTCTTCAGTCCCGACGAGCGAGACCGCGCCTAGCGTGTTGTCGAACGCCCGCTTCACCCAGTCGTCCGCCGCCACCGCCGGCGATGCGGGTCCGAGCGGCGCCTGACGCCAGCCGGCGGGCTCGCGACCATAGGCCGTCCGGCCGATCACGCACAGCTCCAGGTCGGTGAGCTCCGAGCGCTGTCGGAAGCAGAAACGGTCCGCAGTTACCACGTCCCAGTTCTGTCTGACGTCCTTCCCGTCGAACGTCACCTGGATCACGATCCGCTTATGCTCGGCAGCGCCCTCCGCCGCGACCGCGGCGAGTAGAGCTTCCTTTGGCGTCTCGGCCCATGAGGCCGAAGCGAGCAAGATCAGGCCAACGACGCCGCGGATGAGCAGCTTCGCGTCACTCATTAGCGTTCGGCTCGCCGCCTGGTCGTGGGCTCGGCGACGGTCTCGGGTTGCCCGGGTGCTGGTCGCTATTGCGCCGGCGCCGCGCGAGGCGGTCCGCTTCCTTCACGGGCGCCATCTCGAGCGCACCGATCGAGCAGATGCCCTTGACGCCGCGCTTCTGGAAGAGCAGGTCGCGGCCGTCGACCGGCGGCTTCAGGCACGGGTCGATCGCGCCGGTGCCCGCGGCCGGGCTCCCCGGGAGCGGGGCGAAGAACGGGTCGAGGAGCGGCTCGGCGACGATGGAGACGCCCGGACAGAGCGTCGAGCCTGGCGATTGGAGGTTCACTTCCCCACTCGGGATCTGCGGGTTTCCGACGCAGTTGGCCGGGCTGTTGTCCGCGAGGACGACGTTGCGCAGCCGCGTCGTCGGAAAGCCGTTCACGAAGTCGCGCAGGTTGCGGCTTCCCGCCCCGTCGCCGAGGCCGCCGCCGTCGTTGGCGGCGAGCGTGACGTTCACAACGTCGACCTGATTCGCCACCAGCGTCGCGCCCGAGGCGGCCGTCGCCTTGTTTCCAAAGAAGACGGTGTTCGCAACCGTACCGTGGTCGGCGGCCAGGCCGATCAGCATGAACCCGGCGCCGATCGGGGCCGTGTTCGCTTTGACGATGCTGGTCGCGATCAGCAGAGGACCGCCCGGCCGCGTGAAGACGGCCCCGCCCTCCTCGGTCGCCGTGTTCTCGTCGAAGCGCGCCGCGCTGATCGCGAGGGAGCTGCGGTCGCCCAGGTCCGCTGCGACGGAACCTCCGCGGGCGGCCGCGTTCTTCGCGAACGTCGCGTAGGTCATGCTCACCGCGACCGGCCCCGTCGGCGCGTCGACTGTCGCGAGCCGCACGTACTTCTCGATCGCCACCGCGCCGCCGCTCCCCGTCGCGACGTTGTTTTCGAACGACACCTTCCGAAGCGTCACCCGGATAGCGCGACCGTTGATGCGGATCGCTCCCCCATCGGGGCCACGGTTCCCCGTGAACGTGGTGTCTGTCGCCTCGAGGATGCCGCCCACCGAGACCCGCACGGCGCTCGTTTTGTTCGCGCCGAACGACACGTTGTCGTGCAGTCGAGCGACGCCGAAGAGGCCCGCGGCCCGGACGCTGACCCAGAGTGCGGTCTCGTTCCGCAGGAAGCTTGACTGGGCGATGTCCGCCTCTCCGCTGAGCGTGATGGCGTTGCCGGTGTTGTCTGCGAACCGCGTGTTCCGGACAACCAGGCGGGCGGGATCGGCCGAGCCGTAGACCGTCACCGGGTTCGAGCACTCCCGGATCTCGAGGGACCGCAGGTCCACGGAGGCGCCGGAGTTGAGCCCCGTGTTGACGACGCTGCCGGTAATGTGGGCACTGAAGCGGCCGAGAGGCGGGGCGACGGCCCGGCGGATCGTGAGGCCTGACAGCGAGAGCGACACGTTCGGGACGGCGATCTCGAACATCGTGAGCGTCCGTCCCCCCCCGTCGAGCGTGATGCGGTCGGCGCCGCCTCCGTCGACCGTCACGCTCCGCGCCAGGCGGTGGGTCTTCGTCATCTGCATCGTGGCCGGCACGTTGCACGAGAACGTGACGAGGCCGCCCGCCGCGAGGGCTGCGTCCAGGCTTCCGGGTCCCACATGGTCGTCCCGGTCGCACAGCGTCACCGCGTCGGCGTGGACCCGGCACGGGGCAACGGCGAGCAAAGCCGCAACCGTCGCCGGCACCACCGCACGACGAGCCCGGCTCAGTAGCTCTTCGACCACGTGGGATTCATCCAGTCGCGGAAGTCCAGCCACAGCCTCTTCTGCGGCGGCAGCGGGCTGCGGATCTCGATGAAGCCGTCGCCCTGCGAGCGAATGACGTCGCCGTCACCCAGGAAGAACCAGTTGCTGACGCGGGGCCGCACGGCGCCGTTGAGCGAGTTGATCCCTCCCAAGTCGTCGATCGTGGCGCCCTTGATGTCGAATCCGATGACGCGGCCGTCGCTGGTCTTGTAGCTCCCCGATGGCCCGATCGGCCAGTTGAGCGCGACGTTCCGAGAGGACTTGAACGCGTTGTAGGCCGAGTCGTTCACCGCCTTGGCGCCCGGCGCGTCGACGACCTCGAGGATGCCGTAGCTGCCCGGACCGTGCTCGTCGCAGATGCCGTCGTAAAAGAAGCAGTTCCGCTTCGCGATCGCCGCGTAGAAGTGCTTGCGCTTCGTGTCGTCACCGGCGATCCCGAGCAGCGTGCAGCGCGCAGAGTTGATGAACGTCCAGGTCTCGCGGCTCGTGGCCACGACCTCCTTGCAGGCGTCGTACGCGGACGGAATCACGAGGTTCGTGCCGCACGCGAAACCGTCCTCGAGGCAGAGCTGGGCCGTGCGGTCGACTCCGGTCCCCACGCCCTCGAAGCGGATGAGGTCCGGGACGGCGAGTCCGTCGTCGGTCGGCATGAGCACGGTCGGCAGCGCGATCCCGCGGTCCGCATCCTTCCCGAAGCCGTAGGTGGTGTTGGCAGGGGGCGACTTTACGCCGCCCGCGCTCAGAACGAAGCTCGGCGCCGACGAGTACACCTCGGCCCCCGTGTTGCGGATCCGCTGAAACGAGCGCGGCCGCTGCACGGCGACCTCCATGATCGGATCGGGCAGCCGGTAGCTGCTGGTCGCAGCGTTGACGAGGTCGCCGAGACCGCCCGAGTCGATGCCCGCCTCGCCCACGTCGCTCAGGCCCGGCCCCCAGTAGAGCGGGTTCTTGCCGTCGGTTGGGGGCAGCACTCCCGGCGCCGCCGCGAGCTGCGTCTGGCCGGCGAGGATCAGGAGACGGTTCGCCTGGTGGTCGGCCCCCTCGACGCGGTTGTAGAAGTTCGCGGTCCAGGGCTTCGAGCCGTCGTACCCGTCGAACTCGGCGCGCCTTCGATAGGGCGCGTAGCGGCGCGCGCGGTCGCTGCCCACCGCGGCCTTGGCCGTTGCGTAGTCGAGAACGATGAGTGCGGCCTTCTTCACCTCGTCCTTCTCCGAGAGGTCGTGCAGGTTCACGAGGGCGTTGATGCTGTAGCGCTGGTAGGGCCGCGCGTTGTACTCCTCGAAGTCGTTCTTGGCGATCCTCTGCAGCCGCTTCAGCAGCCACTCCCGCACCTCGGCTTGCTGGTCCTCGACGACGTCGAGGTTCGGATGGCCCTGGAGGGACGCGATCATGGCCTGGTTCGTCAGGAATCGGGAGCTCTCGATCATCAGCAGGTGGTTCTCGGTCTCGGGCACGCGCGCGAACGGCAGCGGGTCGACCTCGGCCGCCCAGAAGCCGAGCACCGGCGGCAGCGCGACCGGCGGGACGAGCGGGACGGCCGCGTGCGCGAGGGCCCCCGCGGGTCCCGTGAGGTACAGGGCGAGGATCAGGAACCAGCGCTTCCAGAGGTACTCGATCGCGTCGCCGAGGTCCTCGAGCGCGCGGTCGATCCAGTCCTGCCGGTCCGCGTAGTCGTCCGGCATCCCGAGCTCCTCTTCGCGGTTGCCGCAGTCGTACACGGGCGAGTAGCTCTCGGGCCCGGGCGCGCCGCGCACGGTCAGCAGGTCCTTCCAGAAGTGCTCGATCGTGGGCTCGTCGAGCACGCGCAGGAACTCCAGCCGCGGCGCCGGTCCCACTCCGCCCCCGAAGTAGAGGATGCGGACGAGCTCCCGCACGTCGATGTCGTACTCGCCTTCGGTCATGAACGAGTAGTCCGAGTCGAAGGGGTTCGCGCCGCCCACGACCGGCAGGCAGGACACCCCGCTCGAGCCGAGCTGGCCGTGGCGGCCGTACGACATGAGCGCCTCGTTGATCTGGCGCCGGAGACAGGGCCGGTCGATGACGTACTCGACCTTCGTGGCTCCCGCGACGTCCTGGAAGCTCGAAAGCACGCAGGGAGGCGACTGGTCGAGCGCCGGTGCGGGGGCGCCGCCGGGCACGGTCGCTGCGAACCGGCATCCGCCTTTGAAGTACTGGTAGATCTTCGCGATGATGATGTCGCTCAGCCCCTCGCCCTGCTTGTCGCGCTTGCCCGATCGGATCTGGCGCAGCATCTCGTTGAACTGCGCCTCGCGGCCGCAGCCGTTGAAGGTCAGGACGGCGTCGGCGCGCGCGTCGAAGCTGCTGGTCGCGTCGGCAGCGGTCTCGGGGGCGGGCGGGAGGACGAGACCCTGCGCGGCCGCAGGACCTGCGGCGGCGATCTGCAGGCCTGCGGCAAGCGCGGCCAGGCCGACGTTGGCGAGAACGACGCGGGGGCTGCGCATGAGTCGGCTCGACCCGACGCGACAACGCGATCGCGTGTTTTCGAAAGATGGCCTGCGGCGAGCCCCCGGCGCGGCTCGGCGGGGCTCGAGACCGCGCGCGCCGGCGCCGATGCCCGATGATGTGCGCTGGCCGGAGACGATACGCCCGGATCTCGAAGCGTGTCAACGCGCGGCGCGGCGCGCGGTCTACTTGCGCGGCGCGGAAGCCCCGCCGGTTATGTCGAGCAGCTCCGCCAGGAGGCGTGAGTGTCGCGTCGCTGCCGGAAGGTGTACCGGGG
>JBKPBQ010000051.1:0-10461 GCA_046726955.1 Acidobacteriota bacterium | reverse complement strand
CGGAGCAGCGATCCGGTGGAGTTCGAGGTGCGGTAAGCGATCGGACCGAGGGGGTTTTCAGGCCTTAGAGCCTTAGACCTTCGAACTCCTCGAAGGTCGTGACCCCCTGGGTGACGAGATCGATGCCACGCTCGCGGAGGAGCTTCATGCCCGACCCGCGCGCCAGGACCTCGACGTCCGCCGCCGGCAGGCCGTTCGCGATGCCCGCCACGACCTCGGGGCTGGCGGTCAGCACCTCGAAGAGGGCCTGGCGCCCGCGGTAGCCCACGCGGTTGCAGCTCGGGCACCCTTTGCCGCGGTAGAAGCGCATGCGCACCACGTCCTCGGCGGCGATCCCGCGGTGGGCGAGGTGCTGCGGGCTCGGAGGCGCCGTCGTCTCGCGGCAGATCGGGCAGATCTTCCGGACGAGGCGCTGGCAGGTGACGACGCCGAGCGCCCCCGCGAGCAGGTGCCGGGGGACGCCCATGTCCAGGAAGCTGGCGATGGCCTGGGACGTGCTCTGCGCCGGCATCACGCAGACGACGAGGAGCGAGCTCGCGAGCTGCGTGGCCAGGAGCGCCGTCTCCCGGTCGGGCGGCTTGAAGAGGACGACCACGTCGGGCCGGACGGAGACGGCCGAGCGCAGCGCGTCGGGGATGCGGGTCTCCGCCTCGTTGACGTCCACCTGGCGCGCGCCCTCGACGAGCCAGAAGACCGGCGACTCCAGCGACACCACGTCGCGCTGGGCGTGGATCAGGAAGTCCATGACCGAGAAGGCGGTGGTGTTGCCGCCCTCGTAGACGGGGCCGGTCACGAGCACGAGGCCGAAGTTCTGGCGCAGCGCCCCCACGAGGCGCACCCGGTCCTCGAGCGTGACCCCGAGGGTGGTGAAGTCCTTGATGAAGTCGGACCGGTCCACGAGGCGAATGGAGGCGCTCACCCCGTGGGCCGTGGGCAGCGTCTGGGCCACGAGGTCGAACTCGCCGTCGGCCAGCCTCTCGGTGGTGCGCCCGCGCTGCGGGCGCGTGGGGTGGGCGGCGTCGAGATGGAAGATCTCGAAGATCTTGGCGAGGAGCTCACTCTCGAAGCGCTTGGGCAGCGGATCGAGGCGGAACCCCACGCCGTCGATCCTGTACTTCACGCCCACGCCGTCCGCCTTCGGCTCGATGTGTAGCTCCGACGCGCCGCGGCGCCCGGCGAGGGAGAGCAGGTACTGGAGGATGGCCGCGGGGTCGTTCCCCTCGCAGACGATCTTCGTGGAGTAGCGCGACCCGCGCGTGTCCGTGAGGGGATGGCCGCCGCGCTCGCGGAGGGCGATGTCCAGGTCCTCCTCGGAGACGAGGCCGTCCTCCCGCAGGACCTGGGCGAGCGTCGCCTCGCCGGGGCGGCTCTTCTGCGCGACGAGCGCCGCCAGGAGCTGCGACGTGGTGAGCTTGCCCGTCTGCACGAGGATGTCGCCGAGCCGGTCCTTGCTGCGGGACAGGAGCTCCAGCTCCTCGAGGAGGGGCGCCGGGGCGCGTCTCCAGAACTCCTGCTTGTACTTCTCGCTGGCCTGGCAGAAGCACCGGCCGCAGGACGGGCACATCTTGCTCGGCAGCTTGGGGTCGTGCGAGCACCAGGGAGCCACCACCGCGTCGAACTCGCGGAGGCAGTTCCAGCACGTCGCGGGGTGCTCTTCCCGGGGGACCGCGGAGATCATCGCGTTGCTCCCTTCCTCGTCAACGCCGTCCCGATCGCTTCCGCCGCCTCGGCCTCGCCGCCGAAGCGCGTGTCGGCGGCACCCCGCCCGCGGAGAGCAGCCGCTCGCATTCCGTCGGCGGCACCGGGGCGCTCCAGAGGAAGCCCTGCACCTCGTCGCAGCGGAGCGCGCGCAGGAGCGCGACCTGTGCCTCGTCCTCGACACCCTGCGCGACCACGCGCATGTCCAGGCTGTGGGCGACCGCGATCACCGCCGTGACCACGGAGGCGTCGTCGGGGTCCGTGGTCGCCCCGCGCACGAACGCGAGGTCCACCTTGAGGCGGTCGATGGGCAGGCGGCGGAGATGGGCGAGCGACGAGAATCCCGCCCCGAACCCGTCGATGGACAGGCTGACTCCGATCGCCCGGAGCGCGCGCAGGGTCTCGACCGTGCGGTCGAGGTTCTGCATGGCGTATCCCTCGGGGATCTCCAGGTGGAGGTAGCCGGGCTCGAGGCCGCTCTTGACCACCGCCTTCTCCACGTGACCCACCAGGTCCTCCTGCTGCAGCTCGTAGGCCGAGAGGTTGACCGCCATCCAGAGGTGGCGCGAGCCCCGCTTGTGCCAGGCCCGCAGCTGCGCGCACGCGGTCTCGAGCACCCACGGGCCCATGGAAAGGATGACGCCCGTGAAGTCGGCGAGGGCGATGAAGTCCTTGGGCATGACGAGCCCGAGCTCGGGCCGTCGCCAGCGGAGGAGTGCTTCCACTCCCACGATCCGCCCGGTGGCGAGCTCCAGGCAAGGCTGGTAGTGGAGCGTCATCTCCTCGTTCTCGAGGGCGGCGCGCAGGCTGCGCTCGAGCGTTCCCCGCTCGATGGCGCGGGCGGCCATTGCGGGGGAGAAGAGCTGGAAGTTGTCGCGCCCGCGCTCCTTGGCCCGGTACATCGCGGTGTCCGCATTCTTGAGGAGCGTGTCCGCGTCGTCGCCGTCCTCGGGGTAGAGGCCGATCCCCCCGCTGCCGGTCATGCGTACGTCGCGGCTCCCGATGCGGAACGGCTTGCGGAGCGCGTCCACGAGCTTGTGCGAGACCTTGGCCACGTCTTCCGCGTAGTGGATGCCGGGGAGGAGCAGGACGAACTCGTCGCCGCCGAGGCGGGCCACGGTGTCGCCCTCGCGCACGGAATCGGCGAGCCGCTGCGACACGGCCTTCAGCAGCTCGTCGCCCACCACGTGTCCGAGCGTGTCGTTGACGCTCTTGAAGCGGTCGAGGTCCACGAACACGACGGCGAGGCGGTGGCGGTAGCGGTGGGCCTGGGCGAGCGCGATCGTCAGGCGGTCGAAGAAGAGGCGGCGGTTGGGAAGGCCGGTGAGCGCGTCGCGATAGGCGAGGGCGGCCATCTGCTCGCGCTCGCGGTCGGCGTCGGTCTGGTCCCGCAGGACCAGAACGAAACCCTCGCCCGCGGGAGCGATCGAGAGCATCAGGGGAAACACGCCGCCGCTGTGACCGAGACCCGAGGCGCGGCCGCGCCACGCGCCGTGCGTCCGGGCCGCGGGGAGAGCCTCCTCTTCGAGCCGGCGGGCCTCGCCGTCGGTGAAGAGCGCCGCCCAACTGCGGCCTAGGAGCATCTGCGCCGACGGGTAGCCGTGGAGACGCGCGAGCGCGGCGTTCAGGAAGACGAGGGTGCCGCGTCCGTCCACGACCGCCGCTCCGTCCGGGAGCGCGTGGAGCGCCTCCGGACCCAGGGAGACGGCGGCCGCGTCGGTCGCGGCGAGGGCGGCCTCCGGCTTCGGGTCGGGCATCTCGAGCCAGGCTCCTCGGCCTCGAAGGCTTCTTTCACCCTCTCCGGGCAGGGGCCCGGCGGGAAACGAAGTCACGATGGCGCGTAGTCTAGCGCAGGGCCGCGCGGATTGGGGCGTATAGATTGGCGCCGCGTCGTGGTCACCCGGGACGGTCCCTCCCGTCCCACCCCGACCGGGCTTAGTCGAATCGAGGTAAGGGATTAGACCTCTCCGGGGGCGGTGTGTGATGAAATCGGCCGGGAGGCAGTGACGCGACGCGGCGTCACGGGCCGAGGGTCAAGGCAGGCTCTGCTGCAGCAGCCGCTCGACGTTCCCGCCCATGACGGCCGCAATCTCCGGCTCCGCGAAGCCGTCCGCGAGGAGCGCCTCCGTCAGCAGGGGAAGGCCGCTCACGTCGAAGGGCGCGGTCACCGCTCCGTCGAAATCCGATCCCAGGCCCACGTGCTCGACCCCGGCGACGCTCACGGCGTACCGGACCGCGCGCACGATCGCGCCCACGTCGTTCCCGCACACGGCGGTCTCCCAGAAGCCGATCCCCACGACGCCGCCGGTGCGGGCGACTCCGCGAAGCTGCTCGTCGGACAGGTTGCGGACGTTGTCGCACGTGCCCTTGACGCCGGTGTGCGACACCACGACCGGACGGCGCGCCATCGCGAGGACGTCCTCGAACGTCTGCGGCGAGGAGTGCGCGAGGTCGACGATCATCGCCTTGTCTTCCAGCCGGCGCACGACATCGCGGCCGAGGGGGGTGAGCCCGCCCTTGGCCACACCGTGCGCGGAGCCGCCGACCTCGTTGTCGAAGAAGTGCGCGAGCCCGACCATCCGGTAGCCGGCGACGTCCATGGCGTCCACGTTCGCCGCCTTTCCCTCGAGCACCTGCGCACCCTCGAGCGAGAGCAGCCCGGCCACCAGCGAGGAATCGTGGCGGCGGCGCTCCCGGAACGCGGCGAGGTCGGCCCGCGACTTGAGGACGGTGAGCTTGCCTCTGGACAGCGCCGCCATCCGGAAGAGCCGGCGCGCCTGATAGACCGCGCGCTCCTTGAGAGACGTCCAGGTCTTGGGAGCCCATCCCTGGGCGAGGGCGAGGAGCGTCACCTGGTCGGTCCGGTCGTCGTTGCGCTCGATGTTCATCCCCCAGGGCGTCTTGCTCACGACACTGAAGACCTGGAGAGCGACGCCGCCCTCCTCGAGCCTCGGCACGTCTACGTGGCCGCGGCCGGCGCGCACGCGGAGGTCGCGGCCCCAGAGCAGGGGATCCGCGTGCAGGTCGGCCACGAAGAGCCTCCGGTGGACCTCCATCGCGCGCGCATCCACCGCGTAGGGCCCGCGCACGCGCGTGCGGTTCTCGACGCGGTCCACGACCGAGGGTGCGACGAGGAAGAAGAAGATGAGCCCGCCCAGGAGGGCGACGCCGGCCACCGTCACCGCGCGCTGGAGGCGGGGAGTGATGGGATCAGCCTCCCAGCTGGAACATCGAGCGGTCTTCCGTGGAGATTCCCTCGTCGAGGCGGTGGCCGGTGGGCTTCAGCCCCACGGCCCGGCCGAGGATCGCCTCCACCTCGCTCTCCTCCCTGCCTTCCCGCAGCGCGCGCTTCAGGTCGAGCTCGTCGTCGTTGAGGAGGCAGAGGTGGAGCTTTCCGTCCGCGGTGAGCCGCATGCGGTTGCAGGTGCCGCAGTAGGGCTCGCTCACCGGGCTGATGAAACCCACGACGCCCTCCCCGTCGTCGAAGCGGAAGTTCCGCGACTCGTCGGCCGCGCTCGCGTTGGGCACGGGGAACAGCGGACCGAGCTCGGCCTCGATCCGCTCGCGCGTCTCGCGGGAGGGCACGAACTGCGAGAGCGCCAGGTGCGCGGTCTCCCCTCCTCCGAGCGGCATGAGCTCGATGAACCGCACGTGCCACCCGCGCTCGCGGGCCCGGCGCACGAGCGGCACCACGTCCGCGTCGTTGTAGTCGCGGGTGACGACGCAGTTGATCTTGATGGGCCGAAGACCCGCGTCCTCGGCAGCGGCGATGCCGGCCTCGATCTCCTCCACCGACCCGAACCGCATGATCTTCTTCAGCCGCTCCGGGTCGAGCGTGTCCACGTGCACGTTCACGCGCTTCAGCCCCGCCTCCGCGAGCGGCCGGGCCAGCCTCGGCAGCAGGATCGCGTTCGTGGTCATCGCGAGGTCGAGGACGCCCGGCACCGCGGCGATCCGCCGCGTGATCTCGACGAGGTCCGGCCGCAGGGTCGGCTCGCCGCCGGTCAGCCGGAACTTCCGGAAGCCCAGCCGTACCGCCGCCTTGACCACGGTCTCGATCTCGACGGCGGTGAGGAGCTCGGGCGACGGGATGAAGGTGAGCCCGCGCAGGGGCATGCAATAGACGCACCGCAGGTTGCAGTGGTCGATGAGCGAGATGCGCAGGTAGTTGATGTCGCGCCCGAAGCGGTCGCGGGGCATGACGCCTCCACCGACGAGTTTACGCCGATTGACCTCCGAGCTCGAACAGGCAGTCCACGAACGACCGCACCAGGTCGTTCACGCCGTGCAGCTTCTCGTTCTTCGACTCGATCAGGCAGTACTCGTCCGGGGCGTGAGCGCGATTTCCCACGCCGAGCCCGAAATGCCCGGCGGGCAGCTTGAGCGGCGCATCGGTGAACACGGAGCCCGGCCAGGAGCCTCCGCTTCGGGGAAGCATCATCGGATCGATGCCGTAGCTCTGGTACACGCGCCGCTGCGCCTGGATCAGCTTCGCGCTCGCCGGTGTCGACGAGGTGTAGTTCCAGCCGCCGTTGATCACGACCTCGAGGTCGCCGTAGCCGCGCTTGGCGAGGTGCGCCTTGAGCTTCGGGACGACGTCCTCGGGGGTCATGTCGGGCACGAGGCGCATGTCGAGCTTGGCCGTCATCTTGGTGGGGAGGATCGTCTTGCCCCCCGGTCCGGTGTAGCCGCCGACCAGGCCTTCGATCGTGAGCGTGGGCCGCGAGATGTAGTCTTCGAGGGCCTGGCGCCAGCTGGCGTCGCGCGCCCAGACCTTGACGCCGATGGAGTCCTTCATCGCCTTCTCGTCCAGCCGTGCCGCGAGCGTGTCCAGCATCGCGCGCTCCTCGGCGCTCACGGGTCGGACGTGCTCGAAGAAGCCGTCGATCGCCGGCTCGCCCGTGGGCGTGACGAGCGTGTTGAGCGCCTGCACCAGGCGCCAGGCGGGCTGGTCGAGCCGCGCCGCCTGGCTGGAGTGCACGTCTCGCGCCGGCCCGCGCCCCCAGGCCTTGCCGGTCGCGACGAGGTCGCATTCGATGTCGCCCTTGGAGCCGAGGGTGATGAGGACGCTGCCGTCGTCCTCCTGCGAGTGGCTCGGCATGAAGATTCCGAGGCTGCGCTCGAGCGCCTGGCGCACGCGGGGCGCCATCACGATCTCCGGGAAGTTGGGCGAGCCGATCTCCTCCTCGCCTTCCGCGACCAGGACGAGGTTCACCGGGAGCTTCCGCCCGGCGCCGCGGATCGCGTGCAGCGCCGCGAGGAAGGCGGCCTGCGGGCCCTTCTGGTTGGTGGCGCCGCGGCCGATCAGGACCGTGCCCTTGCCGGACATCTCGACGAGCTTGGGGTCCCAGGGCGGCGAGCTCCACTCGGAGGGGTCCGCTTGCTTCACGTCGTACATGAAGTAGAGGCCGAGGGTCTCGCGCGCGCCGGCATCGAGTGTGGCGAAGACTCCGGGATGGCCCTTGGTGCCGATGCGCTCCGCGTGCTGGAAGCCGGCGTCCAACGCGAGCTTTCGCATGAGCTCGCAGCCCTCCTCCATGCCCGTGTTCTCGGCCGCGATCGAGGGTTGGTGGATCCACTGCTGCAGGCGGGCGATGGCCTCGTCGTGGCGGCGCTCGATCTCGCGGTAGACCGACGACAGGTCTCTGCCGCCGGCGGCGGCGGAATGCGCCGGCGTGGCGGCCCAGAGCGCGGCGCCGGCCGTCGTGGTCACGAATTCCCTGCGCGTGATTCCGGCCATCGGAGATCCTTTCTGAGGTGATGAGACGCCTGTCGGGCATGTGGGGAGGAGCTCGCCGGGCTCGGCCATGTGCGCCCGATTCTAGGCCTTCTACATCAACGAGATCTTGAAACGCCGAGAACTCCCACGAAGCACCCTGAAATGTGGCGCACCGAGGTCTTGACATCGAGATCAGTCCGGTGGCGATCGGCGTGGCGCCGTGAGCAAGGCTCGCAATCGTGTTGTCCACGCCAACATAACCGGCGGCCACCGTGTGACCACCGGTCGACAAGTTCCTTATTGTCTGTTTCCGATCCTGAGCTCCCTCATATCGGCCTGACCGAAACAGAAGCCAGGGCTCAAGGAATTGCCTTTCGCCTGTTCAAAGTCCCGATGGAGACCAACCTGCGGGCGCGCACGCTTTCGGAGAGTCGGGGATTTCTGAACGCTCTCGTGGACGCCAAAAGCGATCGTATACTCGGGTTCACGGCGTTGGGCGCCGGCGCGGGCGAGATCGTGGCCGCCATCCAGGTTGCGATGATTGGGAAGCTGCCCTACACCGCACTGCGGGATGCCGTGTTGACACATCCCACACTGGTAGAGGGCCTGATATCGCTGCTTTCATCGGTGCCGTCAGCCCACGATGTTGTCGATGCAACCTCAACGGCTTACGACGCGATCGAACGCGAGCGTGGAGTGCGGCTTTGAGCTGGGCGCTTCGACTGCGGCCCTGGTAGCCCTATTGGAGGAAGAAGCAGTGGGACTGTCTTGGCAACAAGGACCTCTCTCACCGGGAGCAATCGGCCGGTTCCTCGTGCCGAACCGTTGCCGAAGAGACTCTTGTACGTCGAGCCGTTGCGCAGGCGCCTGCGCGTGCGCTTCGGCGGAACCTGGATTGCCGATAGCGAGCACGCCCTCGTGCTCTTCGAGCCCGGCCGCTATCCCGTGGCCTACTTCTCGGAGAACGACATCTCTCCCGGCGCTCTGGAACGTACTGAACACGCGACGCAGCACGCCGACCTCGGCCTCACGTCCTGGTACAGCGTTCGCGCCGGCGAGCACAGCGCGCCGCGAGGCGCCTGGCAGCATGTCGAGCTGCCCTCGTATGCACGGGAACTGCAGGCGCGGATCGCGTTCGCCTGGCGGGCCGTGGACGCCTTCTATGAAGAAGATGAACGGCTCCTCGGGCATGCCGCGGACAGCTACCACCGCATCGACATCCGCCAGGCCTCCCGTCATCTCGTGGTCCGCCACGGGGACCGCATCGTCGCCGAGACCAAGCGACGGCTGGTGCTCTACGAATCGGGCTTCGCGCCGCGATGGTACGTGGCACGCGCCGACATCGACGGGTCTGCACTGACCGCCGTGGACCAGCAGACCTCCTGCCCGTACAAGGGGCTGTGCAGCTACTACGACATTGGCGACGCACGTCAGGCGGCGTGGTCCTATCGTCAGGCGTATGCCGAGGTCGGCCGCATCTCCGACTTCGTGTCATTCGAGCCGGATATCGTCTCCGTGCAGATCGATGGCAGGCAGATCCACCTCGAACCAGGCCAGACGGTGTTCTCGCACGGCCCCGATCGGAACCTCACGGTCGCAGAGGCGCTCCCTCGCAAGCAGCCATGAGAGGAGCCCACCCACCCGGAGCGATATGGCTCGACTGCTCTCGATAAACGTCGGACTCCCCCGCGACATCCCGTGGAAGGGTCGCACGGTGCACACCGCGATCTGGAAGGATCCGGTGCCTGGCCGCTGCCGCGTCGGCCGATTGAATGTCGACGGAGATGGTCAAGGCGATCTGGCCGGGCACGGGGGCGAGCAGCGCGCGGTCTACGTCTACCAAATCGAATCGTACCGCTACTGGCAGGAGCAGCTGAAGCGGACCGGCTTCGTCTACGGGCAGTTCGGCGAGAACTTCACGATTGAAGGATTGCCCGACGATGCAGTGTGCATCGGCGATCGGTATCGGATTGGCAGCGCCTTGTTCGAGGTGACGCAGCCGCGTGTCACCTGCTATCGCGTCGGCATTCGGATGAACGACCCGCGCATGCCGGCGCTGCTCACGTCCAGCGGACGGCCGGGGTTTTACTTCCGCGTCCTGCAGGAAGGCGAGGTCGGCGCCGGCGACGAGATCGTGAAGGCAGGAGGGGCGAACGAGCGGATGAACGTAGCCGAGATCAACGCCCTCCTCTACTCGCCGAATCATCCTCGCGATCGGCTGGAGCGCGCGTTGCGAATCGACGCGCTCTCACCCGGCTGGCGCTCGTCGTTCGAGGCGCTGTTGCAGAGCCAGGGGGCTGGCGACGGGAGCGGTAACGCGGGGCTTGCGCCCGCCGCCGCGGCGTATCCGGTTGCCCCGGGATTTCGCGCGCTCACAGTGACGGCGATCGATCGCGAATCCGCGGATGTCCTTTCGCTGGCGATGCGGAGCGCGGACGGTCAGCCGCTGCAATCGGGTCTGCCCGGCCAGTACGTGGTCGCGCGTCTTCAGCCGACGGCCGGCGGCCCGCCATTCTTTCGCAGCTACTCGCTCTCGGGTCCCGAATCGACGGAGCGCTATCGAATCAGCGTGAAGATCGAGTCGAATGGCGCGGCTGGAACCTACCTCCAGGAGCACGTCCGAGTCGGCGATGCGCTCGACGTCAGCGCGCCACGAGGCAGCTTCATCCTCCAGTCGGGAGAGCGTCCGGTAGTGCTGCTCAGCGCGGGAATCGGCGCGACGCCGCTGTTGGCGATGCTCCATGCGCTGGCGGCGACCCGCTCGACACGACCGGTCTGGTGGCTCCACAGCGCTCGCGATGGCCAGCATCATCCCTTTGCCACCGAAGTCCGCCAACTCATGCTCGCGCTCCCGCACGGCCGCAGCTACGTGTCTTACAGCAGGCCAGGCTCGGACGACCGGATGAGCGAGCATTTCGACGCCACCGGGCACCTCTCGCGAGCGGCCTTCGACGCGGTCGGTGTGCCGCGCGACGCGGACGTCTACATCTGCGGGCCGACGCGCTTCATGGGAGACATGGAGGAGGCGCTCGCCACCTTGGGCG
>JBKPBQ010000050.1:0-3931 GCA_046726955.1 Acidobacteriota bacterium | reverse complement strand
GGGATGGCGTGCGTGATTACGGAGCCTTCGAGTGGGTGGACGGCGCTCTCGGCTGTCTTCTCGCCCTCTCCTTCGCCATCGCGGCGGCGGTGCGCTCCGCGGCCCCCGTCAGCACTGCCCTCACGCTCGTCGCATTGACGTCGGGCTGGCTGCTGACGCTCCATCCCAAGCTCGGCTTCCGTTACCGCTTGTGGCGGGAGACGGCTCTTCTGCTCATCACTGGCCTGGGCGTGGTCGCCAACGGACTGATCACGCCAACCGGGCCCCTCGCGTTGATTGCGTCGTCAGGCTGGTTCCCGGCAGTCGCCGGGGGAATCGCGGGAGGGTTCGTCGGGGCGGGCTTCGGGCGCATCTTCCGCTGGTCCGTGGGACCGGCGGCGGGAGCTCTTTCGGCGATGGTGATCGGAGCCGCCATCGGCGGCGGCGTTGGGGGGTTCCTCTGGTATTGGACGGCGGTGTTCCGCTGGACGCACTGGCCCCCGAACGAGGAGCTGAGCCTCGTAGCGGTGGCGGGCGTGATCGGCGGCGCCCTTGGAAGTGCCGTTGCCGCGCTCGTGGGCGCGATGCGCGTTCCACACGGCGCGAGTGAGCCCACCTCGTCTGGAGATCGGCAATAGATGAAGACCCTGGTGAAGTGGCTGCTCGCGATCGTCGTGGGCGGTGCCCTCGTCCTCGCCTTCACGACCTGGCCGCTCCTCCACGACGTGGAGACGGGCAAGACGCCGGAATACCCGGACCTGCGAGTCCGGGAGTTCCGGGAGAGCCCGGATCGCGTCGCGAAGGCGCTCGACAGCGCGCTCCCCAAGCTCGCCGCCTGGGAGGTCGTGGGCTTCGGACACGGCCAGTCCGGCTACTCCCTCCAGGCCGTCCACACGACGCCGGTCGTCCAGCTCAAGGAGGAGGTGAACGTCAAGATCTGGCGGGAGGGGGAGAAGACGCGGATGACCGTGCGCTCGCGGTCGCGGACGGACCTCCCCGACTTCGGCCAGAACGCACGGAACATACGGGAGTTGCTGGCCGCGCTGGATCGTGAGCTGTCGTGACCCGCACCCGGTGTAGACTGTCATCATGAGCCAGGCCCGGCCGGCCCCCGACCCCACGGAGATCGCCGGGCGCTACATCGTCGAGAAGAAGCTCGGGGCGGGCGCGTTCGGGACCGTCTACAAGGCCCGCGACAAGGTCATGAAGCGCATGGTCGCGATCAAGACCATGCGCCTCGAGAGCCTCGCCGCCGCCGGCGCCGACCTCGAAGAGATGCTCAAGCGCTTCCAGCAGGAAGCCATCGCCGCCGGCAACCTGAAGCACCCGAACATCGTGACGATGTACGACATCGGCGAGTCGGACGGGATGAGCTACCTGGCGATGGAGTGCATCGAAGGCACCGGCCTCGACAAGATCATCGCCACCGAAGGCAAGCTGCCGCTCGAGCGGGCGGCGCTGCTGGGTGCGCAGGTTGCCGACGCGCTCGACTTCGCCCACAAGGGCGGAGTCGTCCACCGGGACATCAAGCCCGCGAACATCATGGTCGAGGACGGCGATCGCGTGAAGGTGACGGACTTCGGCATCGCCAAGGACCTCGGGGGCGAGCACCTCACGATGACGGGAAGCCTGCTGGGCACGCCATCCTACATGAGCCCGGAGCAGGCGAAGGGCGGGAACGTCGACGGCCGGAGCGACCTGTTCTCCGTGGGCTGCGTCCTCTACGAGATGGTGGGCGGCAAGAAGGCGTTCCGCGGCACCCAGATCACCGAGCTCATCTTCAAGATCATCACGGAGGAGCCGGCCCCGATTCGCGAGCTCGACCCGAACGTCCCCGACGAGTACGTTCGCATCCTCCAGAAGGCGCTTGCCAAGAGCCCGGACGCGCGCTACCAGACCGGGCGCGAGCTGCACGACGACCTGATCGCCCTCACGCGGGCGGGATCGAGCCCCACGATGCGCCAGACGGAGGTCCCGACCGCGCCCGGGGCGACGTCGCCTCTCGCGAACCCGACGCTCCGCTCGACGCCCACGATGCAGGCCGGGCTTCCCACGCTGAACATTCCGGTGCATACGCCGCCCACGACGATGACGCCGCCGCCGGTCCCGGGGCCCGTCACGCCGCTGCCGCTGCCCAGAGCCGTCGTGCCGGCGCCGCCCCCGGTTCCCCGGCCGCAGGCTCCGCCTCCCGCCCCGCATCACAAGTCGGGCAGCGGCGCCGGCCTCCTGATCGCGCTCGGGATCGTCGGCCTCTTCTTTGCCGCCGTCGCGGCGGGCGCGGGCTGGTACTTCTTCCTGCGCAAGCCGGCGAGCGAGCCCGTGGCCGAGGTCGTGCCGCCCCCCACCGCGCCCCCGGCGACGACTCCGGTGGACACGCTGGCTGCGGCGACACCGCCCATCGAGGCGCCGTCCCTGACGCTGGCGCCCGCGACAACCGCACCGGCCCCGACTGTCGCCGTCGCGCCCACGACGACGCTTCCCGCCGCGCGGACGACACCGCCGCCCGCCACCACGAAGACGGCTCGCGCCACGACGCCGCCCGCGGCCACCGTCCCGGTCGCGCCGCCCCCGCAGGCCGAGGTGCCTCAGTACCCGATCGAGGAGCCGCCGCCCGACGGCCGCGCCTCCGGCGAGAGCGTCGCTTCGAAGTACAGGAGCGGCCAGGGCAGCCCGGGAGCGGGCTACGGAACCGGCGGCGTGAATCGCCGGCGCGAGCGGACGCCCACGCAGATCGCGCCTATCGAGCGGCCGGCGGTGAACACGCTACGGCTCATCGCCAACGCCGAGGAAGCGTTCCACGCCAAGAACGGCCGGTACGGAACCCTCGCCGAGATGCACAGCGCGCAGATGCTCTTCCTCGACGTTCCCCATGACGGGGGCGTGGTGATGCGTCCCGGCTACAGGATCAACCTGGAAGTGCAGCGCGACGGCTACCGCGCGCTCGCGACGCCCCTCTCCGGCGCGCGCTTCTTCGTGGTGGACGACTCGGGCATCATCCGCCCGGGCGCGGAGTAACCTCCGCAGCGCTAGAACTTGTCGGGCCGGGCCGCAGCGAAGTAGGGGGCGACGCCCTCGAAGATCTCCTGGGCCTTGCGCACGTCCGCGGGAGTGAAGTCGGGCCCCGCCTCTCCCGGCGTGTCCCCCTTGCGGCTGATCTGGGCGACGCCCACCGGCGTCCCCTTGAACAGGATCGGCACCGTGACCATCTTCTGGATGGGAGCGGGCTTGTCGCGCAGCTTGATGCTCTCGAAGAACGAGACGTGCTTCACGAGGGGGACGTTGTTGATCGCCTCTCCCTGCCTCTTGCCGAGAACATTGACGGCGATCGAGTCGCGCTTCGTCACGGGAATCGTCCCCAGCTGGCTCAGCTTGCGGGGGGACAGGAAGCGCAGGTGCTTGTTGTCGGTGGTGAGGAGCAGGATCGCGACCTCGTCGGCCTTGCAGGAGAAGGCGGCGCTCACCGCCTTCACCACGCGGTCGGACATGTCGTGGAGGAGCTCCTTCGCGTCGGGCACCTTGGCCTTCTGAGCGGCCATCGCTCCCAGGATGTCGTAGAGCTCCTTCATCTGCTGCGTCCCGGATTATACGGCATCCGATCGAGAAGCCGCCTCGAGAAGCTCGATCCCGTCGAGCCAGAGTACATCGCGAGCGGACTCCCAGGGCCGCAGGATCGCCCGCAACCGCCGGAAAAGGCTCGCCTCGAGCACTCGTTCGGCGCCGTCCACGACGATCGTGCGTCCTGCGACACCCGCCGCCGTCATGTACGCCTGCGTGCCGTAAAGCGCCTTGCCGCCGCGAACGACGAGGTGGACCGCGCCGCGCTCGCCGCCGAGGAGACGCGCGGGATCGTCGGTCACCAGGAAGTCCGCGGGCGCACCGACGTCGAATCCCCCCACGGGCAGCCGCGCGACCTCGCCGCTCGCGCTCGTCGCGAGGTCGAGCAACTCGGCGT
>JBKPBQ010000049.1:0-8158 GCA_046726955.1 Acidobacteriota bacterium | reverse complement strand
ACCGATGACCAACCGCTCGGAGGAACGCGACCCGCCCACGCCGCCGACCGACCTCTCGGGCCTGACGAAGAGCAGCGCGCGCCCGACGTCGGGAACGTCGAGCGCGCCCGACGTCCGCGCCTTCACGCCTGGCACCATGCTCGCCGGCCGCTACCGCATCGTGGCCCTCCTCGGACGGGGAGGGATGGGCGAGATCTACCGCGCCGAGGACACGAAGCTGGGACAGCCGGTGGCCCTCAAGTTCATCCGCGGGGCGCTCTCACCCGAGATCCTGGAGCGCTTCTACGCGGAGATCCGGATCGGGCGCCAGGTCTCGCACCCGAACGTCTGCCGGCTCTACGACGTCGTGGAGCTCGAGGGCGACACTTTCCTGACCATGGAGTACGTGGACGGCGAGGACCTGGGGTCGCTCCTCGCCCGGATCGGGCGGCTCGCCCCGGACAAGGCGCTCGAGCTCGCGCGGAACCTCTGCGCGGGCCTCGCCGCCGTCCACGACAAGGGCGTCGTCCACCGCGACCTCAAGCCCGCCAACGTCATGGTCGACGGACGAGGCCAGGCGCGGCTCACCGATTTCGGCCTCGCCCTGCCCCTGGATCAAGGAGCCGTCGCCGGATTCGGGGGAACGCCGGTCTACATGTCGCCCGAGCAGCTCGAAGGCAAGACCCCGACGCCCAGGAGCGACCTCTACGCCCTGGGGCTCATCCTCTACGAGATGTTCACGGGCCGGCGCTTCTTCGAAGGCAAAACTCTCGGCGAGCTGCGCTCGCAGCACAAGGAGCCCAAGAGCGGCCGCCTCACCTCCACCGCGCGGCTCATCGAGCCGCAGGTGGAGGCCGTGATCCTGCAGTGCCTGGACGAGGACCCTTCGGCCCGGCCCCCCTCCGCCCGGTCGGTCCTCGCCCTCCTTCCGGGCGGCGATCCCCTGGAGGCGGCGCTCGCGGCCGGCGAGACGCCGTCCCCCGAGCTGGTGGCGGCGGCGAGCCGAACGGGCGACCTCTCGGCCGGCGCGGCCTGGGCGTGCCTCCTCGCCGTCTTCGCCGGCATCGCCCTCGTCGCGTTCGGTTTCGACGAGACGGGGCTCATGAGCCGGAGGGTGCTCCCGAGGACTCCGGAATGGCTCGCCGAGCGCAGCCGCGACCTGCTCGCGCACCTCGGCCATCCGGAGCCGGCGGACTCGGCTTACGGGATGAGGCTCGACCGCGACTTCCTCAACCACATCCGACGCGACCCGACCCCCGGGCGGTGGAAGCAGTACCTGACGTCGAACCTGTCGCCGTTCTACTTCTTCTATCGCCAGAGCCCGCTGAAGCTCGTGGCGAGGAACCGCGACGGGACCGTGCAGCCCGACGACCCGCCACGCGAAGTCTCGGGCATGGCCGAGGTCGAGCTCGATCACCAGGGACGGCTGCTCGGCTACACCTCGGTCCCACCGCAGGTCGATTCCTCGGAGGGACCGTGGCCCGAGCCCGACTTCGCGCCACTCCTCCGCGAAGCGGGGCTCACGCCCGACAAGCTCGAGAGCGTGCGCCCGCAGTGGGCTGCCCCCGTCGACACCGACCGGAAGGTGGCGTGGACGGGGCTCGCTCCCGGCGAGCCCAGCGTTTCCATCCGCGTGGAAGGCGCGGCCTACCACGGCCGGCCGGTCTGGTTCGCCGTCCTTCGTCCGTGGTCCGAGCCCGACCGCATGTCCGGAGCCGCGGCCCCCGTCCCGCGCGTCCCCGTGGGCGACGTGGCCGTGGGCATCTTCGCCCTGGCCCTGCCCGTGGGCGGCGTCTTCCTCGCCCGGCGCAACCTGCGCCTGGGACGCGGCGACAGGAAGGGCGCCTTCCGGGTCGCGCTCTTCGTGTTCGTCGCCTACACCCTTGCCCGCCTCCTGCGTGCCGACCACGTCTCACGGTTCGGGGACGAGCTCTGGATCCTCATCAAAGTGGTGGCCTATCCCGTCTTCTGGGCCCTCGTGGTGTGGCTCGTCTACGTGGCCCTCGAGCCCTACGCGCGGCGGCGCTGGCCGCACATGCTCGTCTCGTGGAAGCGGCTCCTCGCGGGCGACCTCCACGATCCCCTCGTGGGCCGTGACGTGCTGCTGGGCTGCGTCCTCGGCTCGCTCGCCCTCGTCTGCTTCCTGGGCGCCGTCTTCGGCCCCACGTGGATGGGGATGACTTCCCCGCCGCCTCCGCCCTTCGCGCTCGGCGAGACCCTCACGTCCTTCCGCGAGACGGGGTTCCGGATCTTCGTGAACCAGTACAGCGCGGTGCAGTTCGGCCTCGTCTTCCTCTTCATGCTGGTGCTCCTGCGGCTGCTGGTGCGCAACACCGTCCTCGCCATGGTCCTCTGGTGCCTGCTCGTGGGCAGCCCCCTCAACTGGATGAACCTCGTGCACGCCTGGGTCTTCGGCATCGTCCGCTCGCTGATCCTGCTCTTCGCGCTGTGGCGCGGCGGCCTCCTGGGGCTCGTGGTGACCCTCTTCGTGATGTTCAGCCTGCTCGAGGTGCCGCTCACGCTCGACCTGTCCGCGTGGTACGCGGCGAGGGCGCTGCCCGTGGTGCTGGTCCTCGTTGGCCTCAGCCTCTACGGCTTCAAGACGGCGCTCGCGGGCAAGCCCGTCTTCGGTCGCGCGCTCCTCGACGACTAGCTTCGGCTACTTGGCGCCGAAGATGCCGTGCAGCACCCAGTTCACGACCATCAGCACGAGGCTGCCGAGGATGCCGGGAAGGAGCCCGTTCACGACGTACCCCGGGATCAGGAACTGGACGAGCCACAGCAGGAAGCCGTTCAGGATGAAGTAGAAGAGGCCCAGCGTGAGGATGAGCGCGGGCACGGAGAGCAGGAGCGCGAGCGGCCTCACGATCAGGTTGAAGAGGCCGAAGATCGCGCCGCCCACGATGAGCTGGACCCAGTTCCCGGTGAACACGATCCCCGGCACGACGGTGGTGGCGAGCAGCCCGATGGCATTGAAGATCACGCGGAGCAGGATTCCCATGGCGGTTCAGTCCTCCTGGTTGGCGGCTTCCTTCTCGATCTTGTAGCCCGAAGGCACCTCGAACATCGCGGCCGGGTGCGGCCCGACCTTCACCTTCGTGACCGTGGAGACGGTCTCGCGCACCTGGCCCAAGACGGACACGCGCGTGTGCGTCTCCAGGGGAAACCCGGGAAGCCGGCGGATCTCCTGGAGGAGTCCCCCCAGCGACTGGCTCGCCCCCGACCACTCGAGGAAGTCCGCGAACGCGTCGACGGTCAGGGGAAGGGCCTCGGTCACGAACACGTCCATCACGAGCGAGGGCGCCTTGATGCGGTAGCCGCGGCACGCGTAGCCCGCCACCGTCTTTCCCGCGGGAAGGGAGGTCGTGCGCGCGCTTCCCTCCTCGGATCCTCCCATGAGATCGCCGGCGACCGAGGCGTCCATGTGGGCGCGGGCCCTGAGGCGCGCGGGATCGATCTCGAGCGCGACCTTCCGCTCGGGCTCGATCCGGTAGGCCTGCCCCGTGTCGAGGCGGAGGACGAGCGCCGGGCCTCCCGGGGCGTCGCCCGCCTCCATGCGCATCCGGCTGCCCGCGAACCACACGCGAGACAGGACGCCGGGGCCGGGCGCCGCCCCGTCCTCGCGCGCGTAGGTGCGCTGCTCGAAGTAGACCTCGGCAGGACGGGCGGGGGCGAGGAGGAGTGCGATCAGGGGCAGGAGGCTCAGGATGCCCTCCGGGCTGGACGGTCGATAGGGCTATCATACAGTCTGGTCTCCTGCCCGCGGATCGATTTCCTCGATGGCTCTCCCCAAATCCCCCTCGGAATCCCTGAGCCTTCGCCAGTCGCTGCTCCAGGTGCTGGAGTCGGCGACGCCCCACGAGGAGAAGCTGCTCGAGGAGTTCGAGCGTCGCCGGGCGAAGGACGACGCGCTCTACTCGTCGATCCTCCAGATCCTCACGCAGCTGTCGTTCTCGGAGGCGGAGGCGACGCGGCACTGGAAGCGCATCGCCGCGCACCGCGCGGAGCTGCGCGAAGGGCTCGGCCGCGACCCCGGGCTGCGTGTCGCGCTCCTCGACTACTTCCTGAACGTGAGCCGGGAGCTCAAGAGTCCCAAGGTCGTCGAGATGGCCGTGTACGAGCGGACCGAGCGCCTGGCGATCACCGACGGCCTCACCGGCCTCCACAACCACGGCTACTTCCTGACGTCGCTCCGCCAGGAGATCCTGCGCGCCAAGCGCCGGGAGAGCCGCGTAGGGCTCCTCCTCCTCGACCTCGACGACTTCAAGCAGGTGAACGACGGCCACGGCCACGTGGAGGGCGACCGCGTGCTCGCGCAGACGGCCGCCCTCCTGCGGGAGAGCGTGCGCGAGATCGACCTCGCCGCGCGCTACGGCGGCGAGGAGTTCGCGGTGATGATGCCCGAGACCTCGACGACGGGAGCGCACCTGGTGGCGGAGCGCGTACGCCAGCGCATCGAGCAGCGCTACAGCCGCGGCCGGCCGCTCCCCGCCATCACCGTGTCGGGGGGAATCGCCGTCTACCCGGACGACGCGACGACGCCCGCCGACCTCGTCGTGGCCGCGGACGAGGCGCTCTATCGGGCGAAAGCGGCGGGAAAGAACCGGATCGCCCTCGCCCGCGGGGAGCGGCGCCGCCATCTCCGCGTTCCCGCCACGAGCCCGGTGACCGTCGGCGCCTCCGGACAGACGACGGCGGCGCGGGCCAAGAACCTGTCGGACGGCGGACTGCTCGTGAGCCTGCGCGAACCCGTCCCGGTGGGAAGCGCCCTCGAGCTTCTCATCCGCCCCCCCAAGGCCAAAGCCCGCGGCGTTCGCGCGGAGGTCGTCCGCGTCGAGAAGGCGAAGGGCGAGGACGACGCCGGGTACGACGTGGGGGTGCGCTTCCTCGAGGCGCCGTCCGCGACGTCCGAGCTCCGCCGCCGCAGGCACTGAGCACCCCTTGACCCTCCTTCTCGCCCTCCTTCTCCAGGCGCCTGCCCCCGCGCCGCCGCCGCTCGTCCGCGAGATCGCGGTCGAGGGCGCGACGGTCTATGCGCGCGAGGACGTGGTGCGCATCATTCGGCAGGCCGAGGGGCAGCCGCTCCGCGCGACTCCCGAGGCGCTCGCGGCCCGTCTGGAGTCCCGTTACCACCTCGACGGTTATCTCGCCGCCGCCGTCACCGGCGCGCTCGTGGACGACAAGCTGACGCTCACCGTGGACGAGGGACGCGTCGCCGGTGTCGTCGTCGAGGGTATAGACGAGCGATCCGCCCAGCGCGCGGCGCGGGCCGCGAACCTCGTGCCCGGACGCGTGCTCGAGCAGAGCCAGGTGTGGGATGCGCTCGCCCGCATCGAGAGCGTATCCGACGGCGCGCTGCGGCCCGACGGCGATCCGCCCTACAAGGTCGTGCGCACCCCCGACGGCGCGCAGGTGGTGCTCAACGTTCGCCGCATCCCGATGCGCGCAGGCGTTCGGCCCGCGGGCCCGCGCGCGGCCGGCCGCTACAACCGCGTGGACGGGCTCTCGCTCGGACTCCTCGCGGAGGCGGCGCTCTTCGACACCAAGACCTACGACCACGTGCGGCTCTGGACCCTCGGGGCGTACGGCTTCAGCGCCCACAAGTTCCGCTATGCGCTGGGGGCGGGACGCTACCTCTTCGGCCAGCGCGCGATGGTCGGCTACGAGTACCACGACCTCACGGACACCGACGACACCTGGCACAGGCGCGGCCTCGAGGAGGGCACGGGCGGGATCATCAACAGCAAGTCGACGAGCGATTTCTTCCGCCGCATCGGGCACTACGCGTTCGCCTTCGTTCACGCCCGGCCCAACCTCGAGCTGGGCGCGAGCTTCCACGGGGACTACTACACGAGCCTGCCCGTGGTCACGGACGACAGCCTCCTCGGGTACAAGGCGCCTCGCCCCAACCCTCCGATCGAGGAAGGGCGGCTCCGCTCACTGGTGCTCGCCGCGGGCTGGACGTCGAAGGGCCGGCTCTTCCCCACCTCGAAGGCCAAGCTTCAGTCGTTCGTGAGCCGGGACCTCTACCTGCTGGGCGTCACGAAGCCCGAGGGCGTGCGCGTGGAGTCGACGGTGGAGCTGGCGCGGCCCGGCTTCGGGAGCGACTACGACTTCACGCGCTACATCGGCAACGTGCGGACCCACCACGAGCTGGGCTCGCGCTTCATCCTCGATACGCGCCTCATGGGCGGCACGACCGGAGGATCGCCCCCCTCCTTCAAGCGCTTCTTCGTGGGAGGCACGGGCACGCTGCGGGGTTACGACACGCGGCAGTTCGACGGCACAGACATGGCCCTCTTCACCCTGGAAACCTCCTACCTGCTGCCCCACCGCTATCTGCCCTCCGTCATCCCCTTCTACGAGGGCGGGCGCACGTGGGGCCCGGGGGCGAACCCCGCCGAGAGGTGGCGGAGCGCTCTCGGGGTCGGGCTACGGTTCCCGACGCGCGGCACGAGCCTCTTCGCCCGCGTCGACGCAGCGTGGCCGCTCGACCCCCAGCCCGGCCAGGACGCCAAGGCCCAGTTCTACTTGCGGATCGGGATCCCCTTCTGATGGCCTCCGCCGTCCTCGTGGCCCTCCTCGCCACCGATCCCCTGCCCGAGGGCAACGCCTACGTGCGCGGCCTCGTGGAGGGCCAAAAGCGCCGCGAGGAGGCGGTGAACCGCTACACCTACGACGTGAGCGAGGTCAAGGAGGAGCTCGACGACGACGGGCGGCCGCGCAGCGTCGAGACCGCGCGCTACGAGGTCTTCCACGTGAAGGGCCGGCCCGTCCAGAAGAAGGTGGCGAAGAACGGCCAGGCGCTCGCCGAAGACGAGGCCGTCCGCGAGGAGCGGCGGGTCCGGGAGGAGGTCGAGTCGATCGTCGACGGGAAGGCTCGCGCAGATGACGACGTGAAGCTGTCCGAGGTCCTCGAGCGCTACGACTTCCGGACCGTCGACCGGGAGGACCTCGACGAGAGGAAGACCCTCGTCTTCGACTTCCAGGCGCGGCCGGGCGAGCGGAAGCTCGAGGGCGACCGCTTCCTGCGCGTCCTCTCGGGCCGGATCTGGGTGGACGAAGCCGAGCGCGAGCTCGTGCGCGCAGAGATGCGGACCACGAAGGGAGTCGGCTTCCTAGGGGGTCTCGGTCCCTCGCTGGAGACGCTCTCCGTGGACATGCGCTTCGACCGGGCCGAGGAAGGGCTCTGGCTGCCCGCGCGCCTCCAGGCCATGGCCAAGGGCAGGATCATGCCGCTCAAGGGGTTCCGGGTCCGCGTTACCCTTCTCTACGGCCGCTACCGGCGCTTCGAAACGGACACGCAGGAGAGCGTCGGTCCCTGAAATCCTCCGGCCGCCGAATCACGCCCGGCCCGCGTGGTAATATCCAATGTTCATGCGTGCGCGCCGACTCTCTCTTGCATCCATCGTCCTCGTAATCACCCTGCCTGCCTGCGGAGGCGGGGGATCCCCGAACGGCCCCTCGAGCCCTCCCGGACCCAGCTACTCCGTGACCGCCATCGTCTTCTACGACGAGAACGGCAACGGCACGCTCGATCCGAGTGAGGGCGTGCGGCTGCCCCAGGTGGAGGTGGTCGTGGGCAGCGCCTCCGCGCGCTCGACGGGCACGGGACAGGCGGTCGTGACCGGCGTCCCTCCCGGCTCGCAGCAGGTGGCGATCCGCACGGAGACGCTGCCCGCGTTCTACGTGCCCGCCTCGCCGATCTCGGTGCAGGTGCCGGCCTCCGGCGAGGTCCGCTTCCCCGTGATGCTGCCCATCGGCAGCAACAACCCCAACGTCTACCTGGCGTTCGGCGACAGCCTCACGGGCGGCGAGGGCTCGACCGACGGCAACGGCTACCGCATCCGGCTCCAGAACCTCCTCGCGGGCTACCTCGGGCGCGCCCAGGTCGTGAGCAACAGCCGCGACGGCACGTTCAGCACCCAGGGGGCGGAGCGCATCCCCGGGCGGCTGAACTTCTACAAGCCCGCCTACAACCTGATCCTCTACGGCACGAACGACTGGAACGACCAGAGCTGCCAGAACTCTCCTCCGGCGAACTGCTTCACGATCGACTCCCTGCGGACGATCATCGGGGAGACGAGGGCCTTTCGGACCATGCCCGTTCTCGGCACGCTGCCCCCCGTCAACCCCAGGACCAACGAAAACCGCAACATCTACATCGACCAGATGAACG
>JBKPBQ010000048.1:0-3993 GCA_046726955.1 Acidobacteriota bacterium | reverse complement strand
AGCCAGGAGAGCGTGTCGAGGTATTCGAACTGGCTCGTGTGCTGGAACTTCGGCAGGAAGTCCGGAGAGCCGATGTTCGTGCCGCCGAAGTAGCCGTCGATCTGCGTCCTCACGACACCCCCCGCGAACGTGGGGTCTTGGGCCACGCCCTTGATCTGCGCTTGATCGGGGGGAAGCTGTCCGTAGGGGTCCTGGAAGCCGTCGGAGTCGGCGCCGCTCCAGGAGAAGCGGAACTCGTTGACGAGCGACGCGCTGATGATCTTGGTCCAGCCCAGGACCAGCCCCTGTCCCTTGATGGTCTGGCGACCGCCGGACGAGGAGCTCGTCCCGTCGACGAGCCCGCCGAAATGGCCGGGGATGAAACGCTTCCGATTGGACCAGATGTAGCGCGCGAAGATGCTGTCGTTGTTCGACGCGCGGAGGTCGATCCGACCGAGGACTCGATCCGCGTTGTCCGTCACGTCCGGCTGGTTGATCCAGTTGTTGGTGCCCGACTGGTTGGGGGCGGGCAGCAGATCGAACAAGGCCTTGGCGGTGGGATCGATGCGGGACGGGGGGATCACGTTGCCGGGGAAGGGCTGGCCGGTCAACGGGTCCTTCACCGTCGAGGTGAAGATGCCGTTGCGCTCGGCCAGGGTCGGAACGCGCGTGATCAGGGTCAGCCCGCGGGTGATCCGCGTTCCTTCGTAGTCAACGAAGAAGAACGCCTTGTCCTTCACGATCGGCCCGCCGATGTTCCCCCCGAACTGATTCTGGTCGTTGGAAGCTTTGGGCTGGCCGGCGCGGTTCGCGAAGAAGTTGTTCGCGTCGAACGCGTCGTTCCGGTAGTAGTCGTAGGCCGTGCCCCCGATCCTGTTCGTCCCCGACTTGGTGGTGACGGAGATCGCGGCGCCCGGCATCCGGCCGTACTCCGCGGAGTAGGGGCTCGTGACGAGCTTGAACTCCTGGATCGCGTCGACCGAGGGCCGCGAGACCTGGGTGGAGAGCTCCTGCACGTTCTCGGAGATCGAGTTGTTGTCCACTCCGTCGAGCAGGAAGTTGTTCTGGAGGGAGCGGTTCCCGTGGACGTTCACGCCGCCCGTGCGGCCGCGCGAGGTTCCGGGCGCGCCCACCTCCGAATAGCGGTCGCCCTGCACGCCGGGGACGAGGACGAGCAGGTCGTCCCAGTTGCGAATGGCCAGGGGCAGCTTGGCCACGGAGTTCTGATCGATGTTGCTACCGAGAGCCGCCTGCTCTGTGTTGAGCAGGCGCTGGGCGACTTCCACCGTCACGGCCTCCGCGAGGCCGCCCATACGCAGCGTGAAATCGAGACGGCCCCTCTGGCCGGTCTCGAGGATGACGGTCTGCGTGGCCTTCAGGAAGCCCTGGGCTTCGACCTCGATTCGGTAGGTCCCCGGTGCGAGGTTGACGGCGAGGAAGTTGCCTTCGGTGTTGGCGGTCACGCGCGTGGTGATGTTGGTCGCGACATTCGTGATCGCGACCGCGCACCCTCCGATGACCGCGCCCTGGGCGTCTCTTACTGTCCCCGACAACGTGGCGCGATCGACCTGGGCGCTGGTGACGGCCGCGAAGCCGAGCACGAGCGCGCAGGCAACAAGAATTCGCTTCATCGAGTCCTCCTCCCCCCGGAGATCCCTTTTGGAACCCCTAACCTTGGTTCCGGGCCTCGATTTTTCAGAGGCCACCGCGTGAAATCTTTGTAACGTTCCAAGAAGCTACGCGCGCCCTACCATGTTGTCAACCGATTTTGCGACAGCGCTTTCGCGGCACCGGTTTGGATCAAGTTCAGGATCGTGATCCGGCGATTTGGATTCCCGACACCGCGTCGAACAGCAGCGCGCGACCGCCGACGAAGCGAAAGAAGATCGGAGTCCCGGGATCGGCGGTGAAGTCGGGCGCGGCGCGGGCGACGACGCGTGACCCGAAGGCCTCCATCGTCACCACGGTTTCGTTGCCCATCGGCTCCGCCGTGACGAGCCGCGCCGGGGCGAACCCGTCGCCCGGCCGCATCGCCACTTCGACGTCCTCGGGACGGATCCCCACTTCGACCTCGGTGCCCGGCACCGCTCGGGCCTCGACGACCGCTCCGGCCGCGCGCACGCGGCCAGGCACGTCGAAGGAGGCGGGAAGGACGTTGATCGGCGGGCTCCCCAGGAAGCCGGCGACGAAGCGGTTGACGGGTCGGCGATAGAGCTCGAGAGGCGGGCCGAGCTGCTCGATGGCGCCCGCGCGGAGGAGCGCCACTCGCGAGCCGAGCGTCATGGCTTCTCCCTGGTCGTGCGTCACGTAGACCGTCGTCGTCCCCAGCTCTTGCTGCAGGCGCTTCAGCTCGCCGCGGGTCTGGGCGCGAAGCTGCGCGTCGAGGTTCGAGAGCGGCTCGTCCATCAGGTAGACCGCGGGTCGGCGGACGATGGCGCGGGCGAGGGCCACGCGCTGCTGCTGACCGCCGGAGAGCTGGGCGGGGCGGCGGTCCAGCAGGCCTCCGAGCTCGAGACGGGCCGCGGCGTCGCGCACGCGCGCTTCGACCTCCTCGCTCGCCACCCGCCGCGCCCGCAGCGGGAACGCGATGTTCTCGCGCACCGTGAGGTGCGGATAGAGCGCGTAGTTCTGGAACACCATGGCCACGTCGCGGTCGGCGGGAGGCACGGCGTTCACCACGCGGTCGCCGATGAAGACGCGGCCGGAATCGACGGTCTCGAGGCCGGCGAGCAGCCTGAGGAGCGTCGTCTTGCCGCACCCGGAGGGTCCGAGGAGGACGAGACACTCGCCGGGCTCGACCTCGAGGTCGACGTCGCGCACGGCGGCGTGGCCGCCGAAGCTCTTGCAGACCTTCTCGAAACGCACGCGCACGTTCGTGGCGGCCCTCCCGGGGGTGCCTTTATACTCCCGTCGCTCGCGCATGGCCACGACCCTCCTCGCGCTCCTGCTGACCGCCGTGTCTTCCGCCACCGTGAGCGATGAGGCCTTCACGCTGATCGCCCCCGCGGAAGTGGTCGCCACGCTCACCGCGGGATGCCGAGACTGCTCGTGGGGCGCGCCGGGCCGCGAGGCGGCCGTCCTCGTTCTCGAGCTCGACGGCCGCTACTCGCAACATCTCGTACTGCTCCGCGGCGAGAAGCCGGCCGACTACCCGGTCTTCCTGGGCCACCTTCCCGCCGGTCAGCATCGCCTCCGCGCGAAGCGAGACACGCGCCTGAGCTCGAGAGCAGCGGGCGCGGCCGTCGTCGAGACGATTGCCTTTCGCTCAGTGGGCCCGAGCGAGGCGGAGCACACGGGCCTCGCGCATGCCCCGTTCGTCTACGCCCGCCCAGGGACGATGGCCGCGAAGAGCGACATGCCGCTTCTCACGTGGTACGAGACCGACGAATCGCCGAGCGGCCGCCGCATCCGCTACTCGGTCGTCTTCACCAACGAGGACGGGGGCACGCCGGTCGACCGCCTGATGGCGACGTGGGGACGGACGACCGACGTGGAGTTCGTCTACGCGGTCGACCTCGACACGGAGGGCCGCGTGCTGGGCGAGACGTATCAGGCGAAGGACCACAAGCTGGTGCCCTTCACTGGCCGCCGTGAAGGCGCACATCCCTTGCTCTGGGTCGTCACGGACAACAACATGGTGGGCGACCGCGGGACGACCCGCGAGCGCTTCGCGCCCGCGCCGCGCCCGGCAGATCTCACCGATAGGACGCGCGAAGCCGTGATGGACGATGCGCCGTGGACCTATCGCGTGAGCTCGGAGGAAGTCCGGCGGGAGGGACGGGTGTCGGAAGCGGCGGCTCCCGGATCCAAGATGATCCCCGACCCGCGGCGCTTCGTGTTCCTCGAAGCGTGTGCGCCGGGCGAGAACGTCGTGCTCGCCTTCGCCGTGGGAGTCGCCACGGACGACGGCCGCCTCGCCTGGTACGCCTCGGACACTGGCGGCCCGCGCTTCCGGATCTCACGCGAGTCCCACAATTTCCCGAACGGCTGCTTCCAGTCGGCCCTGGCGCTGCC
>JBKPBQ010000047.1:0-12201 GCA_046726955.1 Acidobacteriota bacterium | reverse complement strand
GCTTCTTGACGATCGTCGGCAGGTCCGGGCCGCCGAACGCCTTCTGGCCCGTCACCAGCTCGTAGAGGACGGCTCCGAGCGAGAAGAGGTCGCTCCGGGCGTCGAGAGCGGCTCCGTCCATCTGCTCCGGCGACATGTACGCTGGATCTCGTAGCGGCCGATCTTCGTCGGCAGTTTCATCCGCGCGCACTCCCCGGACAATCTCGAAGAAGTGTCGCTCGGCCCGTTGCACCCCGCAACCCGGCGATTACGCCATCCCGAGGCCAAGCTGCGACCTCGAGCGGGAGCGCTGGTGTTGGTGGACGGCTGCCTGGTGCGCGAGCGCTTACTCTCGCGGTGTACTGGGGATCGTTCGACTTCTTCTCGGCCTCCTTGACCGGCCGATAGCCCGCGGCCCGCGCCTCGGCCTCGGTCATCCACTCGCCCTTCTTCGTCTTGCCGTACCAGCGGTCGCCTTCGACGTGGTAGACCTTGCTCTCGGTATTGACCCAGACGAGGCCCGATCGCGGAGGGGTGCGCGCTACCACTTCGTCCTCCTCGGCCGCCGACTTCGTGGAAGCAGTGGCCCCGGGCGCGCCCGTCCTCTCGGGCGACTTCGAGCTCGAGGCGGAGGACGAGTGCGTTGTCGTGCTCGTGGTCGAGCTCGCGCCCGCGCTCGATGTCGCCTTGACCTTCTTCGCGGTCACGAGCGGCTTGATCTCGTCGAGGGTCTTGGCGCTCACCCCGGCCTTCTCGAGGTCGGCCACCGAAGCGTAGGGGCGGCCCGCGATGATCTTCTGCGCGGTGGCCGGGCCTACGCCCGGCAGGTCCTCGAGCTCCTTCTCTGTCGCGGAGTTCACGTCCACCTTCGCCGTGGACTTGCCGGAGGACGACTTCGTGGACGCGGAAGGGCTCGATTTGGACTTCGAGGAGGCCGACGGCTCCTTGGTCGCCGTCCCTTCCGAGCTGGCCGTAGCCGACTTCGTGGCCGACGACTTGTGGACCGTCACGTGCGGCTTGATGTCCGCGATGGTCTTGGCGGACACGCCGGCCTTCTCCAGATCCGCCACCGACGCATAGGGACGGCCCGCGATGATCTTCTGCGCGGTGGCCGGGCCCACGCCCGGCAGGTCCTCGAGCTCCTTCTCCGTCGCGGTGTTCAGGTCCAGCTTCGTGGACTTGCTCTTCGACTTCGTTTCGGCGCCGGGAGCCGGCACGACGAGGGCCAGCGCAGCGGCGATGATCAGTACGGCGGAAAGACGATTCCGTAGCATGGGATCAGACCTCCAACGCCCAATGCTCTCACGAGCGCGGACAGCGGGAGCGTCGAAATTCGTCCAGCGCTAGACCGGTGGGGGAGCGCGGTGGAACGCGCGGCGAAGGACGCTCTTCGCCGCCCAGTAGCCGCACATGCCGTGGACTCCGCCTCCCGGCGGTGTCGAGGACGAGCAGAGAAAAAGGTCCGGGGCTGGCGTCGCGTAGGGATCGAGCCGGAAGACCGGGCGGAAGAAGAGCTGGCGCAGGTCCGAGGCTCCGCCCTGGATGTCGCCGCCGACGTAGTTGGGGTTGTAGCGCTCGGTCTCGACCGCAGTTCTCGCCGTGCGGGCCACGACGAGGGCCTTGAACCCGGGCGCATGGTGCTCGATCAGGCCTTCGATCGCCGACGAGGCGTCGCCCGACCACCCGTGCGGGACGTGGCAATAGGCCCAGGCGGTGTGGATCCCGTCCGGCGCCCGTGTTGGGTCGAACAGGCTCGGCTGTGCGAGGAGAACGAACGGCCGCGCGGCCACGCGACCGGCGTGGACCGCGGCTTCCGCCGACGCAACCTCCGCCAATGACCCGCCGAGGTGCACCGTGCCGGCGCGCGAGCACTCGGGATCCGCCCAGGGAATGGCGCCGCTGAGCACCCAGTCCATCTTGAAGACGCCCGGTCCGTAGCGAAAGCGGGCGAGCCGACGGCGATACGACAGTGGGAGACGGTCCGCGGCGATCCGCAGCACCTCGCGCGGCGCGAGGTCGAGGACGTATGCGCGGGCGCGGGGAAGCGCCGACAGCGTCGCGACGTCGCGATCGCACTCGAGACGGCCCCCAAGCTCGCGCAGGTGGGCGACGAGCGCGTTCGTGATCGCCTGCGAGCCGCCGGCGGCCACGGGCCAGCCCACGGCGTGAGCGGCGGTGCCGAGGACGAGCGCGAACGCCGTCGTCGCCGGCGCCTCGAGCGGCAGCATGGAGTGGGCGGCGATGCCGGCGAGGAGCGCGCGCGCCGGCTCGCCCGCGAACCGTCGCGCGAGCGCTGTGGTCGGAAGCAGCGCTCGCCATCCGAAGCGGGCGAGCAGGAGCGGATCCGCCGGAAAGCGCGGCGGGCCGAGCACCATCCGCATGAGGTCGGTAAAGCGCTCTACGAACGGCGCGACGAGGCGCCGGTAGCTCGGCCCGTCCTCCCCGAGGCGATCGGCAGTCGCGTCGATCGAACGCTCGAGGACGACGGCCCGGCCCTTGTCGAGCACGTGGGCGAGGGGTGCTTTGGGCTCGACCCACCTCAAGCCGTGGCGGGCGAGCGGCAGCGTGAGGAAGAACGGCGACGCGGCCGCGAGAGGATGGACGGCCGAGCAGAGATCGTGGACGACGCCCGGTACTGCGAGCGACCCCGATCGGCAGCCGCCGCCGGCCGTCGATCGCGCTTCCACGACGAGCACGGAGAGGCTCTCGCGAGACAGCGCCACCGCGGCGGCGAGGCCGTTCGGGCCGGCCCCCACCACCACGACGTCGTAGGACGCCTCAGCCATGATGGGAATCCACCAAGCGCGGACACGCCGACCCGTCAGCTCGGACGCGACGTAGCCAGGCTGACCACGGCCTGGGCGAGCTCCGCCGGGTGCACGGGCTTCGGGACGTGGAACTGGAATCCGGCCCGGAGCGCCCGCAGGCGGTCGTCGACACTCGCCGACGCGGTGAGCGCGATCGCCGGCGTCTGGCCGCCCTCCGTCGCGGGGAGCGCGCGGATATCCCGCAAGAGGGCGTACCCGTCCCGGTGGCGCATCGCGATATCGGAGACGACCACGTCGGGCCGCACGCGAACGAGGAGCTCCAGCGCCTCCTCGGCGGACGCCGCGAGCGTCACGTCCGCTCCGCACTGCGCGAGCACGGCCGCGACCACCTCCCGGGCGTCGGGCTCGTCGTCCACCACCAGGACGCGCACGTCGTTCAGGGAGGGCGGAGCGTCGACGAACAGGTCGTCGCTGCCGTTCGCCTTCGCCGTTTTCGTGATGGCGTCGACGCGGTCCTTCGGCGTGCGGGGAAGCCACACGCTGAAGATGGCGCCCGGCCCATCGTCCCGGTTTCTCGCCGCCACCATCCCTCCGTGCAGCTCGACGAGGTGCCGGACGATGGCGAGACCCAGCCCGAGGCCGCCCCGCCGGCCCGCGACGACGGTGTCCTGACGGAATCGCTCGAACACGTAGGGAAGGAAGTCCGGCCGCACCCCGGGCCCGCTGTCTTGGACCGTGATCTCGACTCGCGATCCGGAGTCCCGCAGGAAGATCTGGACACGGGCGCCGTCCGGGCTGAACTTCACGGCGTTGGACAGGAGGTTCCACACGACTTGCTGGAGCCGATCGGCGTCGGCGGGCAGCCTCGTGTTGGCGATCTCCACCACCGGCGTCAGCGTGATGTTCTTGACCGCCGCCACCGGCCGCACCGTGTCGAGGGCCGCCTCCACCGCGAGCGCGAGGTCGATGTCCTGGATGCGCAGCCGCGCCTTTCCCGAGGTGAGGCTCTGGATGTCGAGCATGTCGGCGACGAGCTGGCTCTGCATGAGCGCGTTGCGGGTGATGGCGTCGATCCCGCGCTGGGTGCGCTCGGCGTCGAGGTCGCCCGTCTTCAGCAGGTGGGCCCAGCCCAGGATCGCGTTCAAGGGGCTGCGCAGCTCGTGGGAGACCGTGGCCAGGAACTCGTCTCGCACGAGGACCGCGCGCTCGGCCTGGCGCCGCGCGGCCTGCTCGCGCTCCAGCAGCGCCTGGCGCTCGATCTCGCCGCGCTTGCGCTCCCCGATGTCGCGGGCGACCTTGGAGGCGCCGATGATGGCCCCCTGGTCGTTCCGGATCGGCGACACCGTGACCGAGACGTCGATGAGCCGTCCGTCCTTCGTCTGGCGCACCGTCTCGAAATGGTCGATCTTCTCCCCGCGCCGGAGGCGGGCCAGCACCTCGTCCTCTTCGCCGAGGCGATCCTCCGGGATGATCAGCTTGATCGACCGGCCGATCGCCTCCGCCGCCGTGAAGCCGAAGATCTGTTCGGCGCCGCGGTTCCAGGAGGTGACGATCCCGTCGAGGGTCTTGGAGACGATCGCGTCGTCGGAGGACTCAACGATCGCGGCCAGCCGTGCCTGGGCCAGGCTCGAGGCGGCCGCGTCCTTGGCGGAGGAGCGGGCGGCCGGCGCCATGCGCTTGCGTCTCTTTGCGGCCGCCGGGGCTCTTCGGCGCGGCGCCGTCACGGCGACGGCCTGATGGGAAGGACGGATTCGGCGCATAAGTGCGGGCGTGTCGTCCTGGAGACGGTCCCTCGGTGCAGGAGTCGAATGTAGTCGGCCTCGGGGGGCGGTTCAAGCTGGGAGCCTCTCCAGCGCTCGAGTTGTCGCGTGCACGAACCCTGCCAGAAATCTGCATCGGACTTCCGGAATCGCTTGACGTAGACCTGAGTCCTTGCTACTCAAGGGGGCATGCCCCGGGGCGCCTCGGCGGCAGGCGTCGCGTTTTGCGTTCTCCTCGCCGCCGTATCCAAGGCCGAAAGCCAGGAGCCGTCGCCGTCTGCCTCGCCGGCCTCGCCCGCCGCCGCCGCCATCGCCCACGATCCCGTGGACTGCATCGTCGCGGAAAAATACCCGGCGCTTCCCGCCTGCCTCCAGCCTCCGCAAGGAGTGGCGAATGGGCGGGTCTTCTTCCAGGTCGAGGGGAAGGCCTCCTGGTACTACGTCGACATGAGGCAGACGGCGCCGTGCTGGACCGGCGTCCTCCCCAAGCCCTCGAAGGCCCTCGTCGACAAGCACATCCTTTATTACGTCGAGGGAACGTGGCGGACGACCGCGAGCGCGCGCACACAGGAGTACGCGGCGCTCGTCGTCCGCTCGAAAGAGGATTGCAAGAAGCGTCTCATCGCCGCGTTCGCGCCCAAGCCGCCCCAGGCTGTTTTCCCCTTGATGCCCGAGGGGTTCTCGGTAGGGGGGTTCCCGACCGCGCTCGCCGTCATCGGCGCGGGGGCGGTCGCGGGCGGGATCGCCGTGGCCGCGCCCGGGAAGTCGCCCTCTTCGCCGCCCGTGGCCAACCCGTCGCCGAGCCCGACTCCGGAGCCCGGCCCCACCCCCGGCCCGAGCCCGACGCCGTCGCCGACGCCCGCTCCGACTCCCAATCCGACGCCGGCTCCGACACCCGTACCCACGCCGACTCCGACGCCCACCCCGACACCGACGCCCACTCCTACGCCGACGCCGACCCCGACACCCACCCCGACACCCACACCCACACCGACTCCGACACCCACTCCTACCCCGCAGAACCGTGCGCTGACGGTGAGCAAGGACCCCTCGGGCCAGGTCGGCACCGTATCGAGCAGCCCGGGAGGGATCGACTGCGGGCCGCGATGCGCGAGCGGCTCGGCGATGTTCGAGACGGGGACGGTCGTGCACGTGACGCAGCAACCGGCGGCCGGATTCGTGTTCAAGAGCTGGAGCGGCGACTGCACGGGCAACACTAACTGTGAGGTCACGATGACGACGGACCGGACCGTCGTCGCCCACTTCAGCCCAGCCGGCCCCGGCCGGGGCGAGGCCCGGCCGGGCGCCGCGCGGACTCCGCTGACGACCCGGCTCGCCCTTTCCGGAGGACGAGGCGACGTCTCCATCGACGGCCGGACCATCTCGATCGGCGCCGGCGCCGAGGCGGAGATCCTCCTCGACGCGACGCCGGGCGACCACCTCGTGGAAGCCTGGGCGCGAGAAGGCGCGGGCGAGGGGGTGTGGCGCTTCGCCTTCCGGCCCGGCGACTCGCCAGGCCGCGCGATAGCCGCCGTCCTCGCCGGCGAGCCGGTCACCGTCACCCCCGACGCCATCGTCTTCCGGGTGCGCGGCCGGCTTCCCCAGAAGGTCTCGTTCGTCGTGCGGGTGCAGGGCGTAGACGGCGGACCAGCCCCGCGCTGAGCGGACGTCCGCTGATGGCCCTCCCGAGCTTGCAGACCCGGCAGATTGTGCTCGAGTCCCTCGGGGTCTCCGTCGTCGATTTCCGGTGCCAGGCCCACGTGGAGCCGCTCGGGCCCGAGGAGCCCAATGCCACTCACGGCATCGTGCTCGTCCGCAGGGGCGTCTTCCGCCGGAAGAGGCAGGGCGAGACCGTGGTCGGCGACGCCAACCACGTTCTCTTCATCAACGCCGGCGAGCCGTACCGTTACGCCCATCCCCTGCCGGGCGGGGACGAGTGCACGGTCCTCGTCGTGGACCGGGATCGCGCGCTCGACCTCGTGAGCCGCCACGCGCCCGCGGACGCCGAGCGACCCGAAGCGCCGTTTCGGCTCGGTCACGGTCTGGCCTCTCCTCGGGCGGCGCGGCTTCACTACGAGCTCATCGCCCTCCTGCGCCGCGGGGTGCGTTCGCTCGAGCTCGACGACGTCGTGGCCGATCTCGCCGACGAGGCGGTCGCCGCCGCGTACCGGACGGATGGAATCGAGGCGCGCCGCAGGGCATCGTCCGTCTCGACCGGGCGACGCCGGCGCGACCTCGCCGAGGCGGCAAAGCTCGCGGTCAATGACCGGATCGAGTCTCTGCCGAGCCTGGGCGAGCTCGCTCGGGAGCTCGGCTGCTCGCCGTTCCACCTCTCGCGCACTTTCCACCGCGCGACGGGGGTGAGCCTGCGCGACTACGTTCGGCGCCTGCGCGCGCGGCGGGCCGCCGATCGCCTGGCCGGGGGAGCCCGCGACCTCGCCGGCCTCGCCGTCGAGCTCGGCTACGCCGATCACAGCCACTTCACGAACGCCTTCCGCGAGGAGTGGGGACTTCCTCCGTCTCGGTTCCGGGAGCGGCAGGGCAGCGCATCCGGCCCCCCGCGCAACGATCTTCAAGCCTCCGGGCCGAGCGAGGCCTAGCTTCGGATCGAGGGGACCTGAGCGCGGGGACCCCGGTGGGCCCCGGCTACGGAGGGTTGCATGTCGAACAAGATCGCGACGCTGGAGAGCAGGGGCATCGACCGTCTCGCCCTCACGGCGGCGGGGCGCTCGCTCGAGATCCCGGAATCGCACGACGTCTACGGGTGGCTCGTCGGAAGCTGGGACCTCGACGTGCTCCGCTACGTGACCGACATGAGGGGGCGGGGGCTCACGGGGGAGGCGCACTTCTCCTGGGTGCTGGAAGGACGCGCGATCCAGGACGTCTGGATCATGCCGCGCCGGACCGATCGCACGGCCGCTCCGGACCGCGCAGCGAACATGTTCGGCACGACGCTGCGCGTGTGGGATCCCTCGATACAGGCGTGGCGCGTCACGTGGATCAACCCCGTGACGGGCGCGCGCGACGAGCTCGTCGGCCGCCGAATCGGCGAGGACATCGTGCAGATCGGCCGCCACGCGGACGGCACGCCGATTCGATGGAGCTTCACCGAGGTGACGCCGGACTCGTTCCACTGGATCGGCGAGGCGCTCGACGTCGACGGCCGGACCTGGAAGGTGCAGGGCGAGTTTCGGGCCCGGCGCTCGCGCGGCTGATTCGGGGCCGCTCGCGCGGCCGCCCGAGCTCCGACGCGGGTGGTTGCGGACGGCCGCGCGGCGGTGCTACAAGAGATCCGGTCGGTTTTCTTCCGAGGCTTCTCGAATGAGCACGAACGGCTGGCCCGCGCAGCTGCTGGTCGAGCGCAACCTCGACCCGGTGGTCCTCGAGGACGTGGAGAGCGCCGTGCGCACGGGGCTCGCGGAGGCTCTCAGCGACGTCCGCTGGAGCGGCGAGCGCATCGCCATCGCCGCGGGAAGCCGCGGAATCGATCGCATCCCCGAGGTGGTGGCGGCGGTCGTCCGCTTCGTGCGCGAGCGTGGGGGCTCGCCCTTCGTCATGCCCGCCATGGGGAGCCACGGGGGCGCGACGGGCGAAGGCCAGGCGGCGATCCTGCGGGCGCTCGGCATCGAGGAGAGCACGGTGGGAGCGCCCATCGTGTCGTCGGTGGAGGTCGTGGACCTCGGGACGACGGACGAGGGCGTGCGGGTGCTCGCGGCGCGCGACGCCGTGCAGGCGGCAGGGATCGTGCTCGTCAACCGCGTGAAGCCACACACGGACTTCATGGGTCCGTTCGGCAGCGGCCTGCTCAAGATGGCGGCGATCGGCCTCGGCAAGGTGAAGGGTGCCTTCGCCTGTCATCACGGCGCGGCGCGCCTCGGGCACGAGCGGGTCATCCGCGCGGTCGCCCGCCGCCAGATCGAGCGGCTCCCCATCCTCGCCGGCGTGGCGCTCGTCGAAGGGCCGCGCCACACGCTGGCCCATTGCGCCGTCCTCCGCCCGCTCGACTTCGAGGCGCGCGAGCCCGAGCTCCTCGCGAAGGCCCGCGCGTGGATGCCCGGCCTGCCCGTGCCGGACATCGACGTCCTGGTGGTGGACGAGATCGGCAAGAACATCAGCGGCGCGGGCATGGACACGAACGTGATCGGGCGCGGCGTGGACGGCGGCCGCTTCGGAGAGGGCGTGCCCCGCGTGGGAGCGATCTACGCGCGAAGCCTCACGCCGGAGAGCAAGGGAAACGCCATCGGCCTCGGGCTGGCCGACGTCGTCTCCATGCGGCTCGTGCGCAGCATGGACCCCCACGCCACCTTCACGAACGCGCTCTCCTCCCTCACCCCGTCCACGGTGCGCGTGCCGATGCACTTCGAGAGCGACCGGGAGTGCCTGGAGGCGGCGCTGCGCCTCGCCCGGGTCGAGGACCGCCTGCAGGCGCGGATCGTCCGCATTCCCAACACGCTCCGGATCGACCGGTTCCTCGTCTCCGCCGCCTGCGCCGCCGACGTGGCCGCCCGCAAGGACATGCAGGTGGTGGGACGCGAGCGGCCGCTCGCGTTCGACGACGCGGGCAACCTCGGGGAAAGTCCGGCCGCGTTCGCCTAGCGGAGCTTCCCAGGCTTCCCGCCGCGGCATAACCTCGGGTCGCCGAACCGATGAGCGACATCCCGCCCCTCGAGGCCGTGCTCGACTCCGGTGACCCGTCTCTCTTCGACGTCCGGCCGTCGCAGCCCGGACCTCCAGGATCGCTTCCTCTCGAAGAGAAGGACCTCCTGGAGCGCCCGAGCGGCGACGTGTTCGGCTGGTCGCAGGACGTGGGGATGGGTTGGAAGCCGGAGGAGCTCCGACGCCCCGAGGTCCTGATCCTCAGCACGCAGGGCGGGCTGCGCGAGCCGGACGGCACGCCCGTGGCGCTCGGCTACCACACCGGACACTGGGAGGTCGGGCTCCTGGTGCGGGCCGCGGCCGAGGAGCTGCGGCGGCGAGGCGCCATTCCTTTCGCCGGCTTCTGCACCGATCCCTGCGACGGGCGCACGCAGGGAACCACGGGGATGATGGACAGCCTGCCGTACCGCAACGACGCGGCGGTCGTCCTGCGCCGCCTCATCCGCTCGCTGCCCACGCGCAAGGCCGTGATCGGCGTGGCCACGTGCGACAAGGGACTGCCCGCGATGGCGATGGCGCTCGCGGGGGCGAAGGGACTCCCCGCCGTGCTCGTCCCCGGTGGCGTGACGCTGCCCGCGAGCGACGGCGAGGACGCCGGAAAGGCGCAGACAGTGGGCGCGCGCTTCGCCCAGGGGCAGATCACGCTCGAGCAGGCGGCGGAGATCGCCTGCCGGACCTGCGCGTCGCCGGGCGGGGGCTGCCAGTTCCTCGGCACCGCGGCCACGTCGCAGGTGGTCGCCGAAGCGCTGGGGCTTGCGGTGCCCCACAGCGCGCTCGCGCCGTCGGGTCAGCCGATCTGGCGCGACGCCGCGGTGCGCTCGGCGGCGGCCGTGAGCAGGCAGATGGCGCTCGGCCGGACCGTGCGCGACGTCGTCACGCCCGAGGCGCTCCGCAACGCGATGGCCGTCTATGCGGCCTTTGGCGGCTCGACGAACCTGCTGCTCCACCTTCCCGCGATCGGCCATGCGGCCGGATTGCCGGCTCCAACCCTCGAGGAGTGGAAGGACGTGAACCAGCGCGTCCCCCGGCTCGTCGATGCGCTTCCCAACGGCCCGCACCCGACGATCCGGGTCTTTCTGGCCGGCGGCGTGCCGGAGGTCATGCTCCACCTGCGCGCGCTGGGCCTCCTCGACCTGCGTGCGTCGACGGCGACGGGCGCTCCTCTCGGCGAGGTGCTCGACTGGTGGGAGACGAGCGAGAGGCGACGCGCCCTGCGGCGCCGTCTGCAGGAGACGGACGGCGTCCATCCAGACGATGTGATCATGGCCCCGGCGAAGGCCCGCGACCGCGGCCTCACCAGTACGGTCACGTTCGTCGGCGGCAACCTCGCTCCGCAAGGAGCGATCGTCATGAGCACGGCCATCGACCGCTCGATGCTCGGCCCCGACGGCGTCTACCGTCTGACCGGCCCCGCCCGCGTCTTCACCACCGAGCGCGCCGCCATCGCCGCGATCAAGAGCCGCGGCGACGACCGGCTGAAGCCCGGCGAGGTGGTGGCGCTCGTCGGCCGCGGACCGCTCGGCGCGGGGATGGAAGAGGTCTACCAGGTGACCTCCGCGCTCAAGTACCTCGACTTCGCGAGGACAGTAGCGCTCGTCACCGACGCGCGCTTCTCCGGCGTCTCGAGCGGTCCCTGCATCGGCCACGTGGGACCGGAAGCGCTGGCCGGAGGCCCCATCGGCCGGCTCCGCGACGGCGATCTCGTGCGCATCGTGATCGACACCGCTCGTCTTGCGGGCTCGATCGACTTCGTGGAGGTGGACGCGGACGGGAGCGCACGCCCGACGGAGGAGACGCTGGCCGCGCGCGCGCCGCATCCCGACCTGCGTCCCGATCCGGCCCTGCCCGACGACACGCGCCTGTGGGCCGCGCTCCAGGAAGCGAGCGGCGGACCCTGGAGCGGCGCCGTCTACGACGTGGACCGCATCCTCCGCCGGCTCGAGGCGGGCCGGAAGGCGGAAGGCGAGCCCTAGGCCGAGGGTTCCTCCACGCGCGGCTTGCGAGGCTTCGGGGGCTTCTGCCGGAGATATTCGAGCGCTCTGTCGGTCTGGCGCTCGGCGACCTCGACGTCCTGCGCGGCAGGCTCCCACGGGCCGTACCGCGCGCGCACGAACGCCTCGGTCACGTCCGCGAGCTGGGCGCGTGGCTCGCCGAGCTCGGAGGCGAACTCGTACGGCGTCTCCTCGGCGCGCCGGGCGAACCCGAGCCGCGCGGCGGCGTCGAGGAGGCGGAGATAGGACTTGATCACGCGCCCGCGCGCCCCGGGCAGCTCCGGGTGGCGCGCGACCGCGTCGTCCGCCGCGATGCGCCGCACCTCTCCCTTCAAGGGCTCGACCCCTTCGAGCGGCGCGGTTTCGCCTTTGCTGGACCGCACGAAGAGGCGTCCGGCGAAGTAGACGGCGCCGGTCCCCGCGAGCACGGTCAGGATGACCGCGCGCACGGCCGAGCGATTCATCTCGCGCTCGTGCCGGCCGCGGACTCCGAAGTCCTGGCCGTGTCCGGGCTCGAGCGGCGAGAGCGCGAGGAAGACGCAGAGGCCGAGCGTCGCCGGCAGCACGACCACGGCCGTGCGCCGCAGGACCAGGCCCCCCTGGTCCGTGGGATCGACCCGAAACGCCATGAACAGGCGCGCGTGATGGTCGACGCCGAGAAAGAGCGCGGACAGGGAGAACGAGCTGAGCGTCGCCCAGGCCCCCACCGGCCCGCCTTGCAGGCCGGCGAGGACGGTCAGCGCGAAGCCGTGGCCGAGCACGGCGCGGGGATGCGGGGCGAGCCGCGCGAGCGCGAGCACGAGCAGGAAGTACCCGGCGAGGACGTTGGCGATGAAGCGCAGGAGACCGGCCTGAGGCTTGACCGCGGCCACGATGAGGGCGAGGACGAGGACGCTGAGCTGCAGCGAGCCCAGGAAGACGGTCATCCGGCCGCGGTGATCGGGATCGAGCACCGCGAAGTTGCCTTCCAGACCCTCGCCGAGGGCGAGGGCGCTCGCGACCGCAACCGTCCACAGGAAGAGCGTCCCCGCGGAGACGGCCTCGTCC
>JBKPBQ010000046.1:0-3654 GCA_046726955.1 Acidobacteriota bacterium | reverse complement strand
CGATCGTGTGCTCGCCCCCCAGGCTCTTGATGAGCTCGCGGGTCTCGATGATCTGCTTGGGGTCGAGACCGGCCGTGGGCTCGTCGAGGATGAGGACCTCGGGGTTGTGGAGGACGGCCTGGGCGAGGCCGACCCTCTGCCGGTAGCCCTTGGAGAGCTTGCCGATGAGCTTCCCGCGCACGTCGCCGACGCGGCACTTCGCGATCGCGTCGTCGACCTTGCTCGCCCGCTCCTTCGCGGGGACGCCCTTGATCTTTGCGCAGAACGTCAGGAAATCCTGGACCGCCATGTCCGGGTAGAGCGGCGGCGTCTCCGGGATGTAGCCGACGCGGCGCTTCACCTCGAGGGGGGCCTGGAAGACGTCGTACCCCGCGACTCGCGCGGTCCCGTCGGTGGCGGGAAGATAGCAGGTGAGGATCCGCATCGTGGTCGTCTTCCCCGCCCCGTTGGGGCCGAGGAAGCCGAGGATCTCGCCCTTCTCCACGCGGAAGGAGATCCCGTCCACGGCGGTGTGACGGCCGTACCTCTTGGTGAGGTTTTCGACCTCGATCATGGGCTATTGAGCTCCGTTCTGATGAATCCCCGCGGTCGGTGACGTTGCCGGACCCGACGGCCTCCCTCGAGAAGGTCGGCCGCCGCCAGGGGAAGGCCTAATATACTGATCGCGGTTTTCGAGTGTCAAACGTCTGGAGATGAGGGCCCAGCCCCTGACGTCGCTGCGCAGGCTCGCCGACCAGGTCCTGGAAGCGGCCGACCTCGACAGCCTGGTCCGCGTCCTCACCCGATCTCTACCCGCCGCACTGCGCATCCGGGGGGCGACCCTCCTCGTCTGGGACCGACGCCTCGAGACCTTCGAGGGCGTGGCGCCCGCGGGAGGTGAGACGCACATGCACCCCGTTCGGCCGGGGTCGGACGGGCTCGAAGCCCCGGAAACACGCTATCTTTTGTCCGACGGACAGCTCCTGGAGACCCCCGGCAAGGGAGAGGGGACGCTCGTCCCCCTCATGGCCCGCGGAGGCCTCGCGGGCATGCTGGTCCTCGGACCCAAGCGGCGGCAGAGCGCCTCCCCGCTCCGCCCCCCGGAAGCGCGGCTCGTTTCCTTGATCGCCTCCCGCTCCGCCCTCGCCCTCGAGAACCACTTCTACCAGAAGGAGCTCATCGCCTCCGAGCGCATGGCGGCGCTGGGCACGATGGCGAGCATGCTCGCCCACGACTTCCGCGGACCGATGACGGTCATCCGCGGCTACGCGGAGACGCTGCTCGAGCCGAACCTCGGCCCCGGGGAAGTGCAGGCGCGGGCCTCGCTGATCATGGAGGCGGTGGACCGCCTGGAGCGCATGACCGGAGAGACGCTCGACTTCGCCCGCGGCGGCGGCCGGCTGGCCCGCCGAACGGTGTCGTTGCCCGTCCTTCTCGCCGATCTCTCCCGCGGCCTCGCCTCCGAGCTGCCGGGAGTCGAGCTCGTGCGGGCCTTCGACGTGCCCTCCGCGGCCACCGCCTCCGTGGACGTGGACAAGCTTCGGCGCGTCGTCTCCAACATCGCCGCCAACGCTCGAGACGCCATGGGCGGAGGCGGCCGGCTCCACCTCACCGCGCGCACGACGGAGGGCGACGGCGAGCTGCTCGAGCTCGTGCTGGCAGACGAAGGCCCCGGCGTCGCCCCCGAGGTGCGGGAGCGGCTCTTCCAGCCCTTCGCGACCTTCGGCAAGAAGCGCGGGACCGGGCTCGGTCTCGCGGTGGCCCGCCGCTTCGTGGAGGATCACGGAGGTACGCTCGACCTGCTGCCCGCCGTGGCAGGGATGACGGGGGCCCGTTTCCGGATCGCACTCCCCCTGCGGCCGCAAGGCCGCGAGCGCCAACGCGTATAGAATCGCAGAGATGCTGCGGTCTCGGCGTCCGTACGCGATCCTGATCCTCGCCGCCCTCGCCTTCCCCGCCGGCTGCCGCGCGCACGATCCCCAGAAGGAGCTGGAGATCCGGGACGTCGAGACCTACTGGGTGGTGGATTCGCCCAAGGGCGAGACGCAGTACATCTCCCCGGCCGTGCGCTTCCACCTCCGCAACAAGACGAGCGAGCCCATCCGGTCCATCCAGGCCACCGCGAACTTCAAGCGCATGGGCGAGCAGGAGAACTGGGGCTCGGCGTGGGAGCAGGTGACGCAGGCCGGCAAGCCGCTCGAGCCCAGCCAGGAGGTGCTCGTCGTGCTGCGCTCCGACGGGCGCTACACCTCGACCACCGACGACCCCGCGTCCATGTTCAAGCACGAGCTCTTCAAGGACGCGCGGACGGAGGTGTTCCTCCGCATCGGCTCCTCGAACTGGTCGAAGATGGCGGAAGCCCCGATCGAGCGGAAGATCGGCGCCAAGGAAGCGCGGGAGCTCGGCGCTCCCTGAGGCGCCTCGCCGATGGCGAAACGCATGACGTTCGTCCACCTCTCGGGGCCGCGGCGCGGCGAGATCGACGACGTGCCGCTTCCCGCCGACGTGGGCTCGGCCCCGGGATCGCCCGTGCGCGTGCCCGGGGTCGCCCCCTCGCACTGCCAGATCTTCGAGCGGAACGGGGATCTCATGCTCCGCGACGCCGGCTCGGAGGCGGGGACGCTGCTCGCGGGCGAGCCGGTGCACGAGGCCATGCTCCGAGACGGCGACGTCATCGAGCTCGGCCGCGGCGGGCCCAAGCTCCGCCTCCGCGACGACCTGGACAAGATCCCTCTCGGCAAGGCGCTGGCCTGGGCGCGCCCGGAGGGTAGCCCCCACTTCTCCGACGCCGGCTTCCTCGCCCGCGCGCTCATCCACGAGACGCACCTGCGCACGAGCCCGCTCTTCCGGTGGGCGGTGGGGCTGCTCCTCGCCGCGGGAGTGGCCGTCCTCGTCTGGAGCCAGTGGCAGGCGGCAGGCATGCGCGCGGAGCTCACGCGGCTGCGCGAGGACATCCGCGACGCGGAGCAGGAGCGGCTCTCCTTCTACAAGCGGATCGAGGAAGAGCGCCGGAAGTCCGACCGCGAGCGGACGCTGCTCGAGAACCAGGTGGACGAGCTGCGGCAGCGCGAAGGGCAGCTCAAGGCCCAGCTCGGCGAGGCCACGGCGGGCCAGGTCGCGGCCGTGCGCGACGACCTCTCGCAGACGCGCATCCGGCTGCAGAACCTGGAGAGCGAGCGCGCGGTGGGCGAGCGGATCATCCGCGAGTACGGCCCGGGCGTGGGGCTCATCCAGGGAAGCTACGCCTTCTACGACAAGTCCAACCGCCCGCTCCGCTACCGCCTGGACGACGACGAGCGGATCGTCCGCGACGACTCGGGCTCCCCCGTGCTCGACCACGCGGGAACGGGTCCCGTCCACCTCGTGGAGTACTTCGGGACGGGCTTCCTCGTGGACAGGAAGGGGTTCCTCCTCACGAACCGCCACGTCGCGGAGCCCTGGTGGAACGACGCGTCGGCCCAGCTCCAGGTGGACAAGGGATACTCGCCGCGCTTCACCTCCTTCCGCGCGTTCTTCCCCCGCGAGCCCGACCCCTTCGACCTCGAGGTCGAGCGGCTCTCCGACACGATGGACCTCGCGATAGTGCGCGTGGAGATCAAGGGACACAGGATCCGGGTGCTCCCTCTCGACCGCGGCGGGGGCTCCGTCGCCGGGCAGCAGTTGGTGGTGGTGTGC
>JBKPBQ010000045.1:0-18243 GCA_046726955.1 Acidobacteriota bacterium | reverse complement strand
GCGCAACCTCAACGACCTGCGGACGACGGCTCTCTCCGCCCAGGCCGAAGCGCTCGCCTCCGCCGCCGACCTCGCGGCCGCCCTCGGAGAGAGGCTCGAGTGAGTCGTCGCCTCCTGGCCGCGCTCCCCATCGCCCTGCTGGTCGGCGGCTGCCACAACGCCGCGCCGGCGGCTGACGCGCCCGCCTTTCGGGTGGAGGGTGACGTCGTCCTCTTCCGCGACGAAGGAGCGCGCGCGGCGGCGATCCGTGTGGAGCCCGTGTCGCGATCCGGAGACGGCCACACGACTCTCACGGGACGCCTGGCGTGGGACGAGGACGCGACGGTCCGCATCTTCAGTCCGGTGAGCGGGCGCGTGGAGCGGATCGAGGCCGATCTCGGGACCAGGGTCGCGAAAGGCGCACGGCTCGCCGTCCTGTCCTCACCGGACTTCGGGCAGGCCCAGTCGGATGCTGCGCGGGCGCGCGCCGACCTCGAGGCCGCGCGGCGCACCCTGGATAGGGCCCGGGCGCTGCTCGAGCGCGGGGCCGCGCCCCGCAAGGCGGTCGAAGAGGCCGAGGCCGAGACCGCGCGCGCGCAGGCCGAAGCGGAGAGGACGAGCGCGCGTCTCGCGCTCTGGGGTGGAGCCTCGGAGGCGAGCCGCACGGTCGACCAGCGCTACTGCGTGCAGAGCCCCATGAGCGGGATCGTAGTGGAGCGCAACCTGAACCCCGGCCAGGAGGTCCGCAGCGACTCGACCTCGCCGCTCTTCGTGATCTCGGATCCCCGCCGTCTCTGGGTCCTCCTGGACGTGACCGAGAAGGACCTCGCGGACGTCGCCCCCGGGGCCGCCATCGTCGTCCATTCGCCGGCCTATCCGGATCGAACGTTCCCGGGGACGCTCGACGTCATGGGCGCGGCCCTCGATCCCGCGACGCGCACGGTGCGGGCTCGCGGCAAGCTGCAGAGCCCCGACCAGCTCTTGAAGGCCGAGATGTACGTTTCGGTCGACGTCCTGGAGAGGCGAGCGTCTCGCTCGCTGGTCGTCCCCTCGCGCGCCGTGCTCGCGGAGGGCGGCAAGCGGTTCCTGTTCGTGGAGGAGACGCCCGGCCGCTACCGGCGGATGGAGGTGCAGGCCGGACCGGAGCGCGAGGGAGTCGTTCCCATCCTGGGCGGCGTCGCGGAAACGGCGCGGGTGGTGACGGAAGGCAGCCTTCTCCTGGAAGCGGCGCGCGAGGAGAGCCGTTCGCCTTGAGGAGCCTGGTCGGCTATTGCCTCCGCCACCGCGCCATCGTCCTCGTCCTCACCGTCGTCTTCGCCGCGGCCGGCTACAACGCCTATCGCCAGCTGCCGGTCGAAGCCTATCCCGACGTCACCAACGTCCAGGTCCAGATCATCACGCAGTTCCCCGGGCACGCGGCGGAGGAGGTCGAGCGGCTCGTGACGATTCCCGTGGAGAACGAGATGAACGGGATCCCGCGCCGCGCCTCCATGCGCTCGATCTCGATCTTCGGCCTCTCCGTCGTGACCATCGTCTTCGAGGACGACGCGGACCGCGTCTACGTCCGCCAGCAGGCCTTCGAGCGCCTGCAGAGCGTCGATCTGCCCACGGGGGCGCAGGCCTCGCTCTCGCCCGACTCGACTCCGGTGGGCGAGATCTACCGCTATACGCTCGCAGGGCCTCCCGGCTTCTCGCCTCTCGAGCTCAAGGCGCTCGAGGACTGGGTGGTGGAGCGGAAGCTCCGCCAGGTGCCGGGGGTGGTGGACGTCTCGGGCTTCGGAGGACCCACGAAGCAGTACCAGGTCCTCGTCGATCCGCTGAAGCTCAAGTCCTACGGCGTCTCCCTGCGCCAGGTGTTCGACGCCCTCTCGAGCGGCAACCGCAACGCGGGCGGCTCCTACATCGAGCACGGACCGGAGATGTACATCGTGCGCGGGCTCGGCCTCATGCGCGACGAGAAGGACGTGGGGGAAGTCGCCGTGCTCGTGAAGAGCGGCACGCCGGTGCGCATCCGCGACCTCGCCCAGGTGCGGACGGGAGCCCGCGTCCGTCTGGGGCTCGTGGGGAAGGGCGAGGCGGACGACGTCGTCCAGGGCATCGTCCTGCTGCGCAAGGGGGAGAACGCGCTCGAGGTGCTGAAGAACGTGAGGGCCAAGGTCGCGGATATCAACCGCCGCGACCTGCCGGCGGGAGTGAGGATCGTGCCCCACTACGACCGCACGGACCTCATCCACCGGACGCTCCACACCGTCCTCCGGAACATGGCGGAGGGGATCTTCCTGGTCCTCGTCGTGCTCGTGGCCTTCCTGGGTGTCGCCAACCTGGCCTCCGCGGGCGCCGTGGCCCTCGTCATACCCCTGTCCCTGCTCGGCGCCTTCATCCTGCTCGCCGCTCTCGGCATCCCCGCGAACCTCATATCCATGGGCGCCGTGGATTTCGGGATCATCGTGGACCCCGCGGTGTTCGTGATCGAGAATGTCCTCCGCATCCTCGAGGAGAAGGGCGGGAAGGTGCGTTCCCTCTTCTCCCTGATCGCCCAGGGCACGGCAGAGGTCGCGACACCCCAGCTCTTCTCCACGGCGATCATCATCACGGCCTTCGTTCCCCTGTTCACCCTGGAGCGCGTGGAGGGGCGGATCTTTCGTCCCGTGGCCCTCACCTTGACCTTCACGCTCATATGCGGCACCGCGCTCGCAGTGATCCTCGTGCCGATCCTGGCCAGCTTCGTGCTTCGCAGTCGCGTCGGGGGCGGAGAGTCGGCGCTCGTCCATTGGCTCCTCGCGCGCTACAAGCCGCTCCTCGCCTTCGCCCTCGCCCATCGCGGAGTCGTCATCGCTTCGAGCCTGGCCCTCCTGCTGGGGACGCTCAGCCTCGTTCCGTTCCTGGGATCGGAGTTCCTGCCGAAGCTCGACGAGGGTGCGCTCTGGGTCCGGGTGCTCCTCCCCGGCTCCATCGGTCCCGCGGAGGCCACTGGGGTCATCCGGCGCGTGCGCGGGACCCTGCGCAGCTTTCCCGAGGTGACGACCGTCGTCTCGCAGCTCGGCCGGCCCGACGACGGGCTCGACGTGAACGGCTTCGACACCGCCGAGATCTTCGCGGACCTCCGGCCTCGGGAGGAATGGAAGACGGCCCGCACCCGCGACGAGCTCTCCTCCATCATGAGCCGCAAGCTGGACGCGATTCCCGGGATCGACGTGAGCTTCAGCCAGGTGATCGAGGACAACGTGAACGAGGCGGTCTCCGGCGTGAAGGGAGAGCTCGTCATCAAGATCTTCGGGGAGGATCCGGAAACCTTGCAGCGGCTGGCCGACGAGGTGGCCCGGGTGGTCGCGGACGTGCCGGGGGCGGCGGACGTGGCCGCCGAGCGGCTGGCGGGCCAGCCCCAGATCCAGATCGCCATCGACCGCAGTGCCCTCTCCCGCGTCGGGCTCAGCGTCTCCGACATCGAGGACGTGATCGAGACCGCGCTCGGAGGAGCGGTGGCCACGCGCGTCCTCGAAGGGGAGCGGGCGTTCGACCTCGTCGTGAAGATGAGCCCGAGGGCGGTGGCGGACGTGGAGGCGGTCCGCCGGCTCCCCGTCCTCGGGCCTTCGGGAGAGAAGCTGACCCTGGGGTCGGTGGCGGCGGTGGACGTGAAGCCCGGCTTCGCGCGCGTCTACCGCGAGGAGAACCGGCGACGCATCGCGGTCAAGCTGTCCGTCCGCGGGCGCGACCTCGGCTCGCTGGTGCGCGACGCGGCCGCGCGCGTCGAGAAGGCGGTGCCCCTCCCTCCGGGCTATGCCCTCGAGTGGTCGGGCTCGTTCGAGAATCAGCAGCGCGCGCTCCGGCGGCTCGTCGTCGTCGTCCCCGTCACCCTCGCCGCGATCTTCTTCCTGCTCTTCGCCGCCTTCGACTCGCCGCGTCTCGCCCTCCTCATCCTCATCAACGTCCCCTTCGCGGCCGTGGGCGGCATCTGGGCCCTCGCGCTCTCCAGGCTGGCGCTCTCCGTCTCGGCCATGGTGGGATTCGTGGCACTGCTCGGCGTCTCGGTCATGAACGGCGTGCTCCTCGTCCAGAGGATCCGCGATCTCCGGCGCGAGGGACGTGGTCTCGGGGAGGCCGTCTCCGAAGGCGCGGCCTCGCGGATGCGCCCGGTGCTCATGACCGCACTCATGGCCATGCTCGGCCTGCTGCCCGCGGCGCTCTCCACGGCCGTGGGGGCGGAGACCCAGCGACCGTTCGCGGTGGTCATCATCGGAGGGCTCGTCACCGCGACGCTCCTGACCCTGATCGTGATGCCCGTGCTCTACGGTGCGTTCGAGACCGAGCGTCCCGAATACTGAGGAGGCCACCGATGAAATACGTCCTCGCCTTCCTGCCCCCGAGCCGCCTCGACCACCTCCTGGACCGGCTCGAGGACCATCATGTGCATGGGCTCTCCATCTCCGATTCCCGCGGCTTCGGCCAGGAGCACGACCCTCAGCATCCCGACCACCGCTCCCACCCCGGCGTCGACTTCGTACACCACCTCCGTGTCGAGGTCGTCTGCCGGACGGACGAGTTGGAAGACCTGCTGCGCGGCTTCTACGAGGCGCTCCACACCGGCGGCCGTGGAGACGGGAAGGTGTTCGTCCTCGACGTCCAGGATGCGTTGCGGATCAAGACCGGAGAGCGGGGGGTGAGCGCGCTCGGCCCGCCGCCCGGAGAGGGTTCCTCGCGATGAGTCTCGTGCCTGGGGCCGACCGCGGACCGGGGCGGGACCGCGCCGTTGCATACTATTGTTCTCGTCGGGTCGGCGAGCACCCGGTGATCCCAGGCGCCGGCTCGCGGTGTCCGCGCCACGTCGGAACGGAGTGACCTCGGCCGTGCCCGCAGACCGCGATTCTTCCTCTCGCCCTACCGAATCGGAGCTGGGAATCGTCCACACCCGCTTCGCCCGGGTCGTGACGTCGATGTACCTCGCCACGGCCGCGGTGGCGGTGGCGCTGCTGGGGAGCGCCCTCTTCACCGACCTTGCCCACGAGAGGGAGTCCGCACGCGGGACGCTCTCGCTGGAGACGCAGGTTCGCGCCCACTACTTGAGCCGCCACCTGCAGCTCCTCGCGGAGGAGCTCACGCGGCTCGGCATGCGGTCCGAGGTGAACCTGCTCGACGAGAACATGGAGCCCGAGCGCAGCCTGCTCCGCCTCTCGCACGAGAAGAGCGCCTTCTTCAACGTCGGCGTCGCCATCCTCGGGGCGGACGGGACCCTTCTCTGGTCCGAGCCGCAGGCCTTCCGGGGTACGGGGGCGGCCGATCTCCTGCTGAATGGGCTCAAGGAAACGCCGCCGTCCAGATCGGTCCGGGTCGCGGGCAGGCCGGCGAGCGCTCCGTCCTGTACGTGGCGGCGCCCATCCTGAGGAGCGGTCAGTTCACGGGGGCACTCCTCGGTGCGATCGATCTCGCCTCCGGAGGCACCCTCGATGCGCGCGACGAAACGGGAACGAGCCCGCTCGTGGCCTTGAGCACGCGCGAGGGCACGCTCGTGTATCCCCCCGAGCCTCAGCCGTTCGTCTCGGACCCGGCGTGGCGCGGGCTGGTGCGGCACATCCAGCCCTTCGTCGAGGAGGTCTCGCTGGCGGGCCGGGACACGGTGGTGGCGGGGGCCCCCGTACAGGGCACGGAGTTCGTGCTCCTCTCCCTCGCGACCGCCCGCGATCTCTTCGGCCCCGCGCGCTCGCGCCTGGCCACGCGCCTCGTGCTCGGCCTGACCCTCGCCGCCCTGCCCCTGCTCGTCCTCGTCGTCCTGTTGCGCCGGTCGCTCCGGCACTTCCGGACATCGGAGGAGGACCTCGTGCGGAACGAGCGGCTGCGCGCGCTCGGCGAAGCGGCCGACGTCATCGCCCACGAGGTGAAGAACTCCCTGAACGGCCTGCGCGTGGGGCTGGACCTCATCGTGCGCGGCGACCGCGAGCGGATCGAGGCGCGCCACCGGCAGGCCCTGGCCGGCCTGCGGACCGAGATCGAGCGGCTCTCGAACTTCACGACGGAGCTGCTGACCTTTTCGAAAGGCCTCGTGCCCCGGCCCGTAGGCATCGACCTCGCGGAGTTCGTGCGCAAGATCAGCGACCTGTCGCGGAGCGCGGCGGACACTCACGGCGTGCGGCTCGAGATCTGTCCCACGGAGGCCCCGGTGCGCGTTAAGGCCGATCCGACCCTCGTCCACATCGCGGTGGCGAGCCTCCTGGGCAACGCCCTCGACTCCCTGGGGGACGGCCGCGTGGCCACACCCTGCGTGGTCGTCGAGGTGGGGGCTCACGGCACGTACGGGGGAGTGCGCGTCGCGGACAACGGCCCCGGGGTGTCGGACGCGGTGAAGCGCCGGCTCTTCGAGCCGTTCGTCTCCGGAAAGCCGAACGGCGTGGGGATCGGCCTCGCCATGTCCCGCAAGATCGCACGCGCCCACGGCGGCGACCTCGTGCTCGAGGGCTCGGCGCGGGGCGCCGTCTTCTATCTCACGCTGCCCTTGGAGAGCCGATGAGCGCCAGCGTTCTCGTGGTCGACGACGAAGCCGTGTTCCGCGTCCTCGTGGAGGAGGCGCTCGTCTCCGAGGGCTTCGAGGTGCGCACCGCGGACAGCTTGCGCCGCGCGCGCTCGGAGATCGACATCGCCGCTCCCGACGTCCTCATCCTCGATCGCCGCCTCCCGGACGGCGACGGCATCGACTTCCTGAAGACGCTGGCCACGGAAGGTCCGACGGGGACCGTGGTCGTGGTCGTCACCGCCTACGGCGACGTCGAGAACGCCGTGGAAGCCTTGCGGGCGGGAGCGTGGGACTACCTCGCGAAGCCGGTGCAGCTCACCGATCTCCTGATCAAGCTCCGCAAGGTCCTGGAAACCCGAGGGCTCAAGGATCGGCTGGTGCTGGCGATGACGAGCGCCGCCGGCCCTCCCACCGTGTCGGCTCGCAGCCCCGCCATGCGGGAGATGGCGGAGAAGCTGCGGAGGGTCAGCCAGAGCCCGTTCACGCCGGTCTTCATGCGCGGACCTTCGGGAGTGGGCAAGCAGCGGGCCGCGGAGACGCTGCACGAGCTCAGTTGGCCCGCCGAGCCGGGCGCGCCGTTCGTCGAGGTGAACTGCGCCGCCTTGCCCGACGACCTCGTGGAGAGCGAGCTCTTCGGCCACGAGAAGGGCGCGTTCACCGACGCGCGGTCGACGCGGCGGGGCGTGATCGAGATGGCGGCGGGGGGAACGCTCTTCCTGGACGAGATCACGGAGCTCCCGCTCCGCTCGCAGGCCAAGCTCCTGAAGTTCCTCGACTCGATGCGGTTCCGACGGCTGGGCGGGACGCGGGAGATCACGGTGGAGCTGCGGGTCGTGGCCGCGAGCAACCAGGACGTCGAGTCGCTCGTGCAAGCGGGGAAGTTCCGCGAGGACCTCTACCACCGTCTCGCGGTCTTCGTCGTCAACCTCCCGCCGCTCGCCGCCCGGACGGAGGACATCCCCGACCTCGCCCGGGCCTTCGTCTCCTTCTTCGCGCGCCGCATCCGAAAGCCCGCGTCCTCCCTCTCCGCGCGCGCCCTCGAGATACTGTGCTCCTACGAGTATCCCGGCAACGTCCGTGAGCTTCGAAACATCGTGGAGCGGGCGGTCATCCTGTCCCGCACTCCCGAGATCGGGGAGCGGGACATCGTGCTGCCGGACAGGGGGGAGACGCTCTCCGCGTCCCGCCCGTTCTTCTCGATGCCCGCGCTCGGCAACGGCCCGCCTCCCAGCCTGGAGGACCTGGAGCAGGCCTACCTCCGTCGCGTGCTCGAGCATTTCGACGGGCACCGGACGGCCGCCGCCCAGGCCATGGGCCTGTCGTATCCCACCTTCCTCAAGAGGCTCCGGGACCGAGGGCTCGATTGACGGCGAGACTCCGCAGGCCCGCCTGCTGTGCACTCTTGTGCCTGCTGGGAGCGGTCGCCGCCGCCGAGGAGCCGGGCTCGTCCGACGCCTCGCCCGGTTTCATGGGACGGTTCGTTCGGAACCGGCTGACGCTCGGCGCGGATTGGACGCGCGTCTTTCTCGACGACACGAGGCGCCCCGACGCCGAGGGGATCCTCGACAACACGAGCGCCAGCGGGAATTTCCTGGGAAGCCTCTGGGGGCTCGACGCGAAACAGGGCTACGCTCCGGAGCCCACCGTCGAGTATCGAGTCGTCTCCTCGTTCGGCCTGGGAGCCTCCTACAGCCAGCTGCGGGTGAAGACGCTGGATTGGGGCGCCGGCGGAACGACGATCGTCGGGGATGGCGACGTCGAGATCCGTGGCGCGCTCCTGTACGCCTTCGCGCGCCTCCCGAACCGGACTCGGCTGACGCCATACGCCCGCGCCGGTCTCGCGCGCTACGACTCTCGCTTCTTCGTCCTTGCGTCATGGACGGGCGGTCAACCCGGCCGGGTCATTCAAGTCGACGGCACGTCCGGCTGGTTCGCCGCGGTGGGGTCGGCCGTCGCCCTGGGCCGGCACGTTGCCCTGGACGCCTTCTGGCGCCGCCTAGACGTGGGCGCCGTGGCCGCTCGGGCCTACTTCGACATCATCCACCGGCCCCACCACCACCTGGACGGCGCCTTCCCAATGACGAACAACACGGTGGGACTGGGAATCGCGTACCGGTTCTAGGAAGTCGGTCGTCGGGGTGCGACGACTCGAGGACCTGCGATTGCCGTCGTAGCGGTCAGTCGGCGCGGGCGAGGAAGGCGCGAGCCTCCGCGAGCTCGGGGCGGCCGCCGTCGGACTTCTCCGTGAGCTTGACGAGGTCGGCGTAGTGCTGACGCGCCTTGGCAGCGTCGCCCGCGCGGGCGGCTGCCCGCGCCGCCCCCGCGATCGAGCGGAAGCGGCCGCGGGAGGTTTCGAGCGACGTCTCGTAGGCGGCGAGGGCCTCCTTCGCTTGACCCTGCTCGAGGAGTAGGTCGCCTAGGAGCTCGCGGGCGGGGAGGACCGAGCCGGGCGTGACCGGGTGCTTCTCGCTGCGGTCCTCGCGGTCCGCGGCGGCTCGGAGGAGCGTGCGCGCCTCATCGGCCTTTCCCTCGGCCTGGGCGAGCCACGCCGCGCCGGCGAGACGCTGGATCTCCACCTGCTCCGCCCAGTAAGTGTCCTTCCTCTGCGTGAGAGTGTCCCGGAGCCCTTCGAGACGCGCCAGGCCTTCACGCGAGCGCGCGAGGTCTCCGCCTCGTGCACCGCCGACCGCGCGCGCGAACTCCGTGAGCGCCTGCGAGCCGAGGAACTTGTCCCACGGGAACTCGGCGGGGCCGCGCTCGACCTCGGCGCCCTTTTTCCAGTCGCCGCGCTCGAGGGCGAGGCGCGCCGGCACCGCGGCCAGCGCGTAGGCGGCAGCGAAGTTCGGGGCGTCGAGCGACCGCACCGCCGCCACCGCCTCTCCGACACTCGCGGCCTCGCGGTCGCGTCCCTCCTGCAGGTACGCGTAGGCCAGGTAGTCGAGCGCGTGGAGCTCGTCGAAGGAGGTGGCGCCGGGGTGGGCCCGCGCCACCCAGGCGCGCGCGGTGGAGGCGGAGGCCTGGTTCGAGTCGATGCTCTCGTCCCAGAGGGCGAGCCTCACGAAGATGTGCGACGGCATGTGGAGCGCGTGGGGCGCCGAAGGCGCGATCTTCGAGTACGCGCGGGCCGCGGGGAGGGCGAGCTCGGCGAGCTGCGGGTAGTCGAAGCTGTGGATCAGGTAGTGGGCGACGCCAGGGTGGTCGGGAGCGTCGGGCAGCACGCGGTTCAGGATCTCCGCCGCCTTCTTCTGCTGCGCGTACGTCTTGTCGTGGACCGGGGCAGTGCCGAGGATCGCGAGCGCGTAGAAGATCGCGGCCTCGCGGTCCTTCGGATTCCGCTCGGAGACCCCGGCCATCGCCTGCTCGAACGCGCGGGCCCGCGCCATGTAGTCGGGCGCGTCGGCGTAGAAGGCGCTCACGGCCGCGATGTAGTCGCGCTCGCGAGCGGTGGGCGCACCTGCCGCCTGGGCCCGCTTCGCGGCCTCGGTCCCGCGCTGGAGCTCGGCGGGAGTGGGAGCCGCCGCGGGGTTGGCCCCGGCCCAGATCGGGTGGAAGAGCGACATCGCGACGCCCCACTCGGCCATCGCGCACGAGGGATCGGCGGCGAGCACGTCGCGGAAGGCCTTCTCGGACTCCTCGTAGGCGAAGGAGTGGAGGAGCGCCGTCGCCCGGGTGAACTTCTCGCGCGCCGCGGGCTGGCAGGAGACGGGGAAGTCCACGGTGCCCAGCTTCTCGGTGCCGTGCGAGTGGTCGTGCTCGGCCTGCGGCGTGTCGGCGAACATCGGCAGATGGGCGCCGGCGAGGACGGCGAGCAGAAGAGCCAACGTCATCGGAACCTCCAGAACGGTCCTGTATAGCACGCTCCGCGGGAAGGGTGTCCCGCAAGCTCTTTCTCGCCAAGGGGCTTGACTCGTCCAATAGAATGAACGGCAACAGTTTCCCATGTTGTGGCCCAGGCTGGCGCTCGCGGCGAGCCTGCCCGCGCTCCTGGCCGTCCTCGTGGCGGCCGAGGAGCCCGAGTCGGACGAGTCCGACGTCTCGCTCATCTGGGTCGAGGCCGTCAGGGTTCCCGACGCGGTGCAGGGCGCGATGGTCCGCGAAGCCGCGGAGATCCTGGGTCCCGTCGGCGTGCGGCTCCGCTGGCGCAAGGGCTCGACGGACACGCCGAGCGAGGCCGGCGAGCTGCGCGTGGTGCCGCTCGGGCCCGCGGGCCGGAGCGCGAAGACCGGTCGCGTGCTCGGCGCCACGAGCACGGCGGAGGGCCCGCGCACGATCTGGATCGACTACGAGAACGTGGCCTGGGTGGCGGGGACGAGCACGGATCGCCTCGTGTCCGCGGGGTTCGCGGAGCGGCGGCGGGTCGGTGTGGCCATGGGCCGCGTCATCGCGCACGAGGTCGTCCACGCCCTCGTCCCGCAGCTGCCGCACGCCGCGGCGGGTCTCATGGGCGTGAACCTCCGCGGCGCGCTCGACCGGTCCGTCAGCCTCGATCCGGCCACGCGCGACGCGGTGCGCGCGGCCGTGGCCACTGCCCGCAAGCCCGAAGGCGAGACGACCGCCTCCGCGCGCTGAGCCCCGTCAGCTCGTCCGCTCGACCACGAACCGGTCGAGCGCGTGCAGCAGCTCCTCTCGGTTCGAGTAGGGGCCCGGCTCATATCCCCGCGAGCCGATCCCCTGCTGCGCCAGGTCGGAAAGCGCCCAGTCCTGCTTGTTCGTGAGGTCCCAGAACTCCACGGAGCCGCTCGGGTCGAACCCGGGCGCGGCGATCTGGTCGGGGTGGAAGTGCCACTCGCACACGACATCGGTGCGGTCGACGGCCTTCGGCCAGAGCGTGAAGGTCAGCATGTAGTCGGGATGCAGGTTGAGCAGGAGGTTCGGGAGGATCCCGTAGTAGTAGACGCGCCGCTGGTCCTCGGGGGAGAGCCCGGCGAGGCAGCTCCGGCTCGCCTGCCCGTCGAGGCTCAGCGTCTCCACGCCGTCGCGCAGCTCCATCGGTCCTCCCGTCCAGGTGGGCGCCACCTCGTTGAAGCCGCTCATGTAGTGCGACTGCTTCTGGAGCAGGGGATGGACGATCGGGCAGTGGAGGCACTCCGAGTAGTTCTGGAAGACGAGCTTCCAGTTCGCGCGGAGCGCGTAGACGCGGCGCTCCACGCACCGGAGCGTTTCCATCCGCCAGGGCCGGCACTTCTCGGGCAGGGCTGCGAGCTGCTCGGCGAGGGGCGGCGGCGCATCGGCGAGGTTGACGAAGACGTGGCCGTCCCACTCGTCCACCGCCACCGGCCGCAGCGGGTAATCCTCTGTGCGGAAGCCGTCGACCTCGTCCATGTGCGGTGCGGCGGCGAGCGTCCCGTCGAGGCGGTACGTCCAGCCGTGATAGCTGCACTGGATGCGCGACGGGAGCTGCCCCGCCTCCTGCGGGCAGAGGAGCGTGCCGCGGTGCCGGCACACGTTGTGGAAGCCGCGCAAGCGCCCCTCCTCGTCCCGCACCACGACGACACTCGCGTTGCCGATCTGCCGGACGAAATAGCGTCCGGGCTGGGCGAGCTCTTCCGTGCGGCCCGTGCACACCCACATGCGGAAGTAGATGCGCTCCATCTCCAGCGCGAAGTGCGCGGGATCGGTGTAGTACCGCGCGGGGAGGGTGAGGACCCCCCCGGGCATGCGCGAGCGAGCGTAGGTGGACATCGGCGGAACGACGATAGGCGCGCGGACCTCCCTGGTCAACCGCCCGTGGCCGACACGGTCGCTGGCTCTGACACAGACGAAGAAGGAAGGCTCGCCACGGGGAAGCCCGCCTCGCGCCACGCGGCGAGACCCCCGTCGAGCGGCCGCACGCGCCAGATCCCCCGTCTGTGCAGCGAGAGCGCCACCCGGGCGCTCGTGGCCTCGTTCGGTCAAGTGCAGTAGAGGACGATCTCCTTCTCTCTAGGAATTCCCGGGTCCCCGGACTCGAGCGCCTCCGGCGGAACGCGGCGCGCCCCGGGAATGACGACGGGGTCCGACTGGAAATCGAGCGGGCCGCGCAGGTCCACCACGACCACCTCGTCGCCGGCGTCCATGAGGCTCTTGAGCTCGCCGGGGGCGATGCGGGTGACCCAGAGCTTCTTCAGGAAGCGGCGCCGCTGGTCCCACTTGAAGGCGAGCCAGGCGAGGAAGGCGAGGGCGACCACGAGGCCGATCCGGATGCCCGTCTGCGACGCCGCGCGGACGACACTGTCGAGCTGGTGACGGAACGTCCAGCCCACGAGCATCCAGCTTCCCGACCAGAGGAAGGCTCCGGTGCTCGAGAGCAGGTGGAAGCGCAGCCGCGGCATCCCGATGATCGCGGCCAGCGGCGGCGCGACGCTCGTCAGCCCCGGCACGAACTTCGCGACGAGGAGGGTATTGGGGCCCCTGCGCACGAAGGCTTCCTCCGTCCTGCGCACGCACGAGTCGGGCTCGAGCGAGAGGCGGCAGAGGAAGCTCAGGATCCGCGAGCCCCGCCGGCGGCCGAGCTCGAACCAGAGGACGTCGCTCAGGCCGCACGCGAGCAGGCAGACGGCGAGGGCGCCCACGGAGTCGAGCTGGCCCATGCCCACGAGGGCGCCCGCGGCGAGGAGGAAGGGCGCGGCGGGCACGGGAAGGCCGAGCTGCTCCGCGAGGACGGCCGCGAAGAGCACCGCGTAGCGATGTCGCGCGAGGAAGGCGAACTCCACGCTCGCATTATCCATCGGCACCCAGCGCCGTCGGATTCCGCCGGACTCTGATACGATCTCCGGTTCGTGAGCGCGATGCTGCCGACGTTCGAGGACGTGGTGCTGGCCGCCGAGCGGCTGGCCGGGGTCGCCCACCGGACGCCGGTGCTGCGCTCGCGCACCCTCGACGAGCGCCTGTCCGCGCAGGCCTTCCTCAAGGCGGAGAGCCTCCAGCGGGCGGGGGCGTTCAAGTTCCGCGGGGCCTACAACGCGATCTCGCGCCTCCGGCCCGAGGAGCGCGCGCGGGGCGTGCTCACGTACTCGTCGGGAAACCACGCGCAGGCGATCGCGCTCGCGAGCCGGCTGCTGGGGGCCCGGGCCACGGTGGTGATGCCGGAGGACGCCCCGGCGACGAAGCGCGCGGCGACGGAAGGCTACGGCGCGCGCATCGTGACCTACGACCGCGCGCGGGAGAAGCGCGAGGCGGTGGCGGCAAGGCTCCAGGCGGAAGGCGATCCCGTCCTCATCCCGCCCTACGACCATCCCGACGTCATCGCGGGCCAGGGCACCGCGGCCAAGGAGCTGTTCGAGGAGACGGGACCCCTCGACGTGCTGGTCGTCCCGTGCGGCGGCGGCGGCCTGCTCTCGGGCTCCGCGCTCTCCGCCCGCAAGCTCAGCCCGGAGGCGCGGGTTGTGGGCGTCGAGCCCGAGGCGGGCGACGACGCGACGCGCTCCTTCCGGACCGGCATGCTCCAGACCGTGGACAACCCGCAGACGATCGCGGACGGGGCACGCACGACGTCGCTCGGCGCCCTGACCTTCCCACTCGTCCGGTCGAACGTGGACGACATGGTCACGGTGTCGGACGACGACCTCGTCCGGGCGATGCGGTTCCTGTGGGAGCGCATGAAGGTCGTGGTGGAGCCCACGGGCGCGCTCGGCCTCGCCGCCCTGCTCTCCGGCAAGGTCGCGGCGCCGGGCAAGAAGGTGGGCGTCGTGCTGAGCGGCGGGAACGTCGACCTGCGGCAGGCGCTCGCGCTCTTCGAGCGCCTGCCGTCCGACTAGAGCGGTTACTTGGCCGGCACGTCTCCCGAGTTCATGTCCCAGGTGATCATGAAGCCGTTCGTGCCCTTGAACTCGAAGGCCTTGGGACCGACACGATAGGCCTCGACCTCGTTGGGCATGAGCACGAAGCCGTCGTGCCGCTTCACGCCCCAGTAGGGGAGGTTCTTGATCACGAGGGGATCCGCGGAGTAGCCGGGGAACCTCTTGAGCCGGACCTCGGCGGACTTGCCACCGTCCATCGCCGCGCGCGCGGAGTCCTTGTCGTACTCCCAGACGTCGATGTTTCCCTCAGCGGTGGTCAGGGACTTCCACTGCACGGGGAAGACCGCGCCCACGATCTGGGCGACGGCGTCCCGCTGCTCCTTTGTCATCGCTTTGTCGAAGGTGAGCACGGCCCAGTCCATCTGCCCCTTCGAGAAGTCGGGGCCGAGGTCGCTCGCCACCCAGAACTTCACGCCGTCCAGGTTGACCGAGCCGTAGTGGCCCTTGTTGATCCGGTGGGCGAGGTTGGCCCGGCAGTAGTGCTCGGACGCCGTCCCGTGCTGATGGCCGGCGGGGGACGAGTTGAAGTAGCACTGGCAGAACATCGGGCAGCTGCAGGCCTCGATGACCGTGGTGTTCGCAGCCCACTCCGTGGCCGCAGCCCGGGCCGCGGGAGGATTGGGCGAGAAGAGGAAGGCGAAAGCGACGGCGACGACGAGCATGCCCCCGAGCAGGATGGCCTTTCGGGACATCGCTCCTCCGTATTGTTGTGCGTTCGTCGATTCGTTAGGGCCGGGCCGGGCGCTCCGGCCGCCCAGGAGAGGGAGCCTTGCCCCGACCCTAGGGCAGTCGGCCGCGGCGTGTCAAGGGTTCGTGAACACCGTGTCCGCGACCTTGTCCGGCGTCTCCAGCACGGGGAAGTAGATCCGCGTGCCGTCCGCGGTGTTGACGCGGTCGTCCGCCAGCATCACCTTGCCGTGCTTCTGCCAGTTCTTCCACATGTAGGTCGTGGGCGGCTTGTCCTCGCCCTTGAGGACGTAGTCCCACTTGTCCACGAGCCCGGTCTTGCGGTTCACGTAGGCCGTGTACTTGTCCTTGGGCGTGAGGCCGACGTTGTCGAAGGTGAGGCGGACCTTGTCCCACGTCTCGCCGTCCTTCTTCTCCTCGCCCGCCATCGTGAGGTTCACGCCCGGGTCCTTCATCTTGTAGGGCATGAGCAGCCAGTAGGTGTCGTTGACCCAGGTCCCGTAGGCCTGCTCGAGATACTTCTTCTTCTCGTCGCCCTCGAGCTTCTTTCCCTTGAGCCAGGCGTCGCCGTCCTTGGTGTTGAGGTTCATGAGCACGACGTAGGCATCGCCTTCCTTCGTCGTGCCCTCGAGCCGGTAGCGGCCGGTCCACTTGTCCCACGTGTGGGCGCGGCGGACGAGCGTCTTGCCCTCGCGGTCCACCGCGAAATCGAACCGGAGGAAGTGGGTGTTGTTCCAGGCATCGGTGCCGCCGAGGGCGTCCATGACCTTGTCGGCGACAGCCATGGCCTTGGGATCGGTGTCTGCGTGGGCGGGAGCGACGGCGAAGGGAGCGGCGACGACGAGGGCGAGCAGGCAGGAGGACGGGCGGCGCATAGTTCACCTCCTCGGATGTCCTGACTCTAGCCCGAAACCCCCCTCCTTGTGGCCAGGATTCCCACGGTGACGAGGACGGCCGCGACCTCGAGGGCCCCCGCGACCACGAACGCGAAGCCGAAGCCGGCGAACGCCTGCGCCCAGGCTCCCACCACCGGACCGAGGGCGAAGCCGAGCGAGCCCGCGAGGTTGAAGCCGCCCATGGCGCTGCCCCGGGTGCGCGGGTCGGAGAGCTCTCCGGTGAGCGTGAGGGTCGGCGGGAACATCACGGATGCGAGGACACCGAGCGCGACCATGACGTACCAGAGCGCGTGGAGGTCGGAGTAGCCGACGGCGCATAGGACGATGCCGTAGAGGAGCGAGCCGAAGAGGAGGGGCGGATAGGGGCCGGTCCGCTCCGAGAGCCGGCCCATGAAGTACTGCAGGAGGGCGAACGGGAGGAGGAAGAGCGCGAGGTAGCGGCCGCGCACCGCGGGATCGTCCACGCCGAGCGAGCCAAGATACAGCGGGAAGAGCACGACGAAGAACCCGACGGTGTAGCGGTCCACGAAATGGAAGAGCCAGGGCAGGAGGAGCCGGGGCCGGCTCCGCAGCGCCTCCCCGATCTCGCCGAGGGCCACCTGGCGGCGGTGCTGCGTGGGCTCGCGAAGGGTGAGGCTGGCGAGGCCCATCAGGAGGAAGAGCGCGGCCGAGACCTGGAGGGGAGCGCGCGCGCCGAGGTGGCGGGAGACGTAGCCGCCGACGGGCGCGCCCAGGGAGACGCCGAGGATGAGGGCGCCTCCCATCAGGCCCATGTAGCGGCCGCGCCGGCGATCGTCCACCTGGTCGAGGACGAGCGCCATGAGCGTGGACCAGCCCATGACGGCGAAGGCCCCCTGCACGAAGCGCAGGGAGAGCAGCGCGGGAATGCTGCCGACCGCCGAGTACGCGGCGTAGAGGGGAGCGCACGCGAGGAAGCCCAGCACGACGAGGGCCCGTCGCCGCCCGGAGCGATCGGACACGAGCCCCCAGACGGGAGCGAACACGATGTACGCCGCCATCTCGATCGAGAAGAAGAGCGAGGCGTCGTGCGCCGTCCCCCCGAGCTCGCCCATCACCAGCTCCTTGAGGCCGGCCACGATGAGCGTCAGGTTGAGCATCGAGAAGAAGAGGAGCGCGCAGGGGAGCGCGACGGAGAGCGCGGCTCCGCCGTCGCTGCCCGTCTCGCCGGCGGGGACCGGCTGGCCGTCCATCCGCCGCTACTTCGCTCCCTTCACGGTGAAGGCGCCGGCCTTGGCCGCTCGCTCCAGGACCTCGAGCACGTCCGCCGGCTTCACCGTACCGTAGTACCACGCCCCCGCGGCGAGCGCCTCCGCGGCCACCGCCTGGTAGACCTCGTAGGCGTTGCGCTTGCCGTCCGCGAAGTTCAGAGTCTCGAAGCGCATCATCGAGTGAAGCCCTTCCACCGGCTTCACCTTCTCGAGCGCGTCCTCGATCGTACCGATGTCCGAGACGGGGACGAAGACCTTCGCCGCCATCGCCCGCTCGTCGCGCGTGAGCTCGACGTTGGGCGGGTTCTGCCCGGTCGTCGCGACGTACGTCCGCTCGAGCGTGTCGTACCCCTCGGCCTGCGACGCGTCGAGTCGCTCCGCGGCCCACGCCGCGACCTCTCCCGCGCGGCCGCGGCCGGCCAGGCGGCGCACGGAGGCGAGGGCGCTTCCTTCCCTGAGGTGGCTCTGCCGGACGAGGTTGCGCGCGGCCGCGTAGGCGGAGGACCGCTCCTCGGCCGCCGCGGTGGAGAGGTGCGCTACTGCCGTCGCGAGGTCGTCGGCGAGTCGCGCCCGTCCGCGCGCGGCCACGTATCCGGCGAGCGCGCCCACGTCCTCGTCCTTGAGCGAGGCGAAGTAGAGCGCGACCGCCGACACGACCACCGCGTTGCGCTCGAGCTGCGTGGCGTCGATGTTCTCGAGGTCGTCGCCCGTGGAGTGGATGAACTCGTCCGGCCAGTTCGTGAGGCTCGTGCCCGGCACACCGATGCGGGCGGGAGTGAAGGCGTGGTGGTCGGTCGAGTCGTAGTAGGGGACCATGCGCGCGTGGTAGGGCTCGCGCGAGCCCTTCACCGCGGTGATCTCCTTCGGGTAGGGCTGGGGGAGGTTCGTGCCCCGCGTGGTGAGGAGGCTCGTGTTCCCGTCGCGCACGGCGAGCAGCACGCTCTCCATCACGTCGTCGAGGGCGTGGGGCAGGCTCCAGGGCAGGCGCGAGGCGTACTGCACGCGGCCGCCCCAGCTCTGCCGGGCCCCGACCATGTCCTGGTTGATGTTGACGAGCATCCGCCGCGGGTCCTTCGGGTTCTCGCGGAAATGCCGCGGCTCGGAGTCGAGCTCGTTCACCCACCAGAACCGGATGTCGCGGCGAGGGCGCGGCAGGACACCGTCCTTGATCA
>JBKPBQ010000044.1:0-4437 GCA_046726955.1 Acidobacteriota bacterium | reverse complement strand
GAGACGCTCGCCCTCATCGACGGCGCGCGGCGCGAGGGGATCGACGTCCGGGCCGACGCCTATCCCTACACCGCCTACTCGACGGACCTCGACACGCTCGTCCCCGCTTGGGGCCGCGAAGGCGGGGCGGCACGGATGGCGGCGCGTCTCGCCGATCCCGCGACCCGGGCGCGCATCCGCACGGAGATGACCGCGACGGTCATGAGCGACATCGGAGGCTGGGACCGCATCGTGATCGCGATGGTCCCGTCCGCGAAGAACCGGTGGACGGTGGGGAAGGACGCGGTTGCCGTGGCCGCGGAGTGGAAGATCGACCCCGCCGACGCGGTGCTGCGGCTCGTCGCGGAGGAGGCGGGGCGCGTCACCTATATCGGGCACGCGATGAGCCCGGAGAACGTCGAGACCGTGCTCGCGAGCCCGCTCGTGATGGTGGGCTCCGACGGACGGAGCATCGCTCCCACGGGGCCGGCGGCGGCGACGCAGCCGCATCCCCGCTCCTACGGCACCTTCCCCCGCGTGCTCGCGTACTACTGCCGCGAGCGGCGGCTCTTCGATCTGCCCACGGCGGTCCGCAAGATGGCGAGCGAGCCCGCGGACCAGATCGGCCTCGGCGACCGCGGCCGGATCGCCCGCGGCAAGCTCGCGGACGTCGTCGTCTTCGACGCGGTGGCCGTGAAGGACGAGGCGACGTTCGCCGACCCTCAACGCTACCCGACGGGCCTGCCTTGGGTGATCGTGAACGGTGTCGTCACGGTGGAGTCCGGCGCGCACACCGGAGCGCGGGCGGGACGGGTCCTCCGCCGAGGCTAGGGCCTCGGCGTCATGGCCAGAGCCAGGCGAAGACGGCGGCGGTCACGAGTCCGCAGGCGACACCGTCGGCCGCGATCTTGAGCGTCGTCCTCCACGGGCGGCCCCACCAGAGCGACTCCGGGACGAGCGCCGCCGTGTAGGCGAGGACCCCGACGGCCGCGGTCGTCTGGAAGACGGAGACGCCGCTCGCTCCCGCAGATAGCGAGCGGCCGGCCACCCAGGCTACGGCCAGCGAGACCGCGAGCGCGTGCAGGACGGAGAGGCCGAGGGCTCGGGTGACGGAGAGCGGGCTCGGCCGCGTGACGACGACGAGGCCGCTCGGTCCCTTCTCGAGCTTGCGCAGGAAGTCGACGTCCTGGGGAGCGCCCGAGTAGGGGAAACGGTAGATCCCGGGCCGGAGCCCCTGGCGTCCGAGTGCGTCGAGCGTCGCCGGCTCGTCGGGCAGCGGCTGCACGTCACTGCGGTGGTGCGGGAGGACGAGCCAGCAGAGAGCGCTCGTCAAGAACGCGAGGAGCGCCGACAGTCCAACCGGGTGGAGAAGCGCGTCGAGCGGCAGCGGAGCGTGGCCCATGGCCCTGATATAGTGGACTCATGCTATCGCACCCGCGGAGCGCCCTCCCTCTCGCGGCGCTCGCGGCGCTTCTTGCCGCTCCGCCGGCCACAGCCCAGACGGTGGACCAGGTCGTCGCGCGCTACCTGCAGGCGCGCGGCGGGCTCGAGAAGATCCGCGCCGTCCACTCGCTGCGCTTCACGGGCAGGATGTCGCTGGGCGACGTCGAGGCCCCGCTCGTGGTCGAGCTGAAGCGCCCGCACCGCATGCGCACCGAGTTCGAGGTGCAGGGACGCAAGGTGGTGCGCGCCTTCGACGGTCAGCAGGGCTGGACGATCCTTCCCGTGCCGGGCCTCGACCGGCCCCGGCTCATGCCGGAGGACGAGCAGCGCGACGCGCGCGAGCAGGCGGACGTCGACCTCTCCCCGCTCGTGGACTCCGCGGCCAAGGGCTACCAGGTGGAGCTCGTCGGCCGCGAGAAGCTCGACGGGCGCGAGGTGTTCCGGCTCGTCGTGCACGCCGCGGACGGGTCCGACCGCGCGCTCCTGCTGGACACCCGGAGCGCCCTCGCCGTGCGGAGCGAGGAGAAGCGGATGATGGACGGCAAGCCCCAGGAGTTCGTGACGCTCATCGGTGACTACCGGCCGGTGCAAGGACTCGTCTTCCCGCACTCGCTGGAGACGGGGCCGCGCGTGGGGGAGGAACGGCAGCGGCTCACCTTCGACAAGATCGAGGTGAACCCCGCGCTCGACGACGCCCGCTTCGCGATGCCCGCCGGCGCGGCCGCGGGAAACTGAAGACCTAACGGACGCGCCGCGAGACGGCGGCGGCCGGCGCGTTCGGCCGCACGGTGTCCACGTCGATGTTCACGGCCGGGATCCGGCCCACCTCCCGTCCGTCGTAGACGGGATCGGTGCTCTCCATGGGATCGCCGGTGATCCAGTAGGACGCCGAGCCGTCGGCGACGCCGTCGGGAATGCCCTGGACGACGATTGTCCGGGGCACGTTCCAGTCGCTCGGCGTGAAGACGATCGACCGCCCCCGGACCTTGCCCTCGGCGGGATTCGTGCTCTTGAACCGCACCGTCACGTCTCCCGTAGGCCTGGTGGTCAGCACCGCCGTGAACTGGGCCGTGCCTCCGGCTTCGGTCGTGGTGAGGCCGGACTGCGGAACGAGCCGCACGCCGCCGACTGGACACTCCCGGAAGAGGACCGCCTTCGTCGCGCCGTTGGGACTCGACTTGAAGCCGACGGTCTGGTTGACGAGGTCGATCGAGAAGAACGTGGGGCCGTCGGAGATCACGAGGCGTTGCGGCTCTCCGGCCGCGGGTCCCGCGACCTGCGCGCTCTGGTGCAGGCCGAAGGCGCCCGTATACATGTAGGGCTGCCAATCCGGCGACGGCGGCAGGAGGGTCAGGACTTGATCGACCGTCGTCAGGTAGAGCGTGCTCCCGTCCGGGGAGACGCCAAGACCCAGCGAAGAGTTGTGCGTCGGGAAGTTCGTGGCGAGCGGCGTGAGCACGAGGGGCCAGGCGGAGTCGATGGCATAGAGCTGGAGGGGGCCGACTCCCGGGTCGCCGGCGAGGAGATACCCGCGAGGGCTGGCGTTCGCCGAGGGCGTGAACGCGAAATCGATCACGTTGACGTCGGAGGGGATCGGGCTGACGTTGGTGACCGTCCCCCACCGCACGTCCACCGCCGTCCATCGCGGCAACCTCTGGAGGGGGTCCGTCTTCATGAGCGCGTAGAGCGTCCCGTCGGAGTCGTAGTCCGCTCGGCTGAGGTCGAGCGGGATCGACCCCGACCAGTTGCTGTCGAAGGCGAGGCTCGGCGCGCTCGGGTTCACCCGGTAGAGCGTGTTCGGCTGCCATGGGTACTGGACGAGGAACGTGGGCGCGCAGCTTCCGAGCGGGAAATCGGCGCCGGCGCAGGCGGCCCGGGTGGTCTCGACGAGCGACGTCGAGGCGACGCTCACGATGCCGAGGGCCGCCACCGCCGCGTATCGCCATGCTGTCGGCAAGCTCACGTTCGTTCTCCTTCTTCTAGCGGGCGCGCCGCGAGTCGGCGGCGGCCGGCAGGTTCGGTCGCACCGCGTCCTCGTCGAGGTTGAGGATCGTCACGCTGCCGGTGAGGCGGCCGTCGTAGGCGGGGTCGTCGCTCCGCACGGAGGCCGCCGTGACCGTGTACTCCTGCGTTGCGTCCGGGATGCCGTCGGGGACTCCGGCGATGAGGACCGTTCGCGGAACGAACCAGTCGTCGGGCGTGAACACGATCGGTCGTCCGCGGACGCGTCCCTCGGCGCGGTTCGAGCTCTTGAACCTCACCGTCACGTCGGCCGTCGGCCGCGTCGTGAGGACGGCCGTGAACTGCGCGGTGCCTCCGGCCTCCGTCGTGGTGAGCATCTCGTCCGGAGAGAGGCGGATCCCTCCGGCCGGGCAGTCGCGGTACGTGAGGCTCGTCCCGGAGCTCGCGCCGGCGATGGGAACGGGACCGGCCTTGGTCCCCGCCTGGAGGTCTGCCGAGAACAAGAATGATCCGTCGAGGATCGGCAGGATCGTGGATCCGGCCGCCGGAGCGGTGACGACCGCGTCCGTCGAGAGCTCGAGCGAGTTGAGCGCCATCCACAACGTGAAGTGATTGGCGCTCCGCCGATAGATCGTGTCCTGCGTCGTCCAGTAGGTCAGGGCACCGTCGTCGGAGACGGCGAGGCCGAGCGTGAAGTTGTACGCGGCCGGGAACGAGACGAGCTCGTCGCTGAGCGTGAGGGGCGAGACGGAATCGATCGCGTAGAGCCGGAGTCCTCCGCGAGTCGCAGCATTACCGGAGAGGAGATACCCCCGCGGAGAGGCGTCGAGCTTCGGAGTGAGGGCGAAGCCCAGGGGCACGTGGCCGTTCGGCAGCGGAGGCATCGGGCTCACCTCCGTGAGGACCTGCCGGTCGAGGTCGACGGCGACCCAACTGGGGCTCGCGGCGCTCGGCTGGGCCTTGGCGATCGCGTAGAGCGTGCCGTCGGGCGCGTAGTCCGAGAGCCTCAGGTCGAGCGCGGTAGGGTTCGTCCACGGATCCTTTGGCGTGCGC
>JBKPBQ010000043.1:0-5826 GCA_046726955.1 Acidobacteriota bacterium | reverse complement strand
GGCCTGCGGCCTCGCCCAGCGCCGGCGCGACGTCATCGGCCGCCTCTCCAAGGGCCTCCGGCAGCGGGTCGGCCTGGCCCAGGCGGTGGTCCACGACCCCGAGGTCCTGATCCTCGACGAGCCCACCGCCGGCCTCGACCCCAAGCAGATCATCGAGACGCGCGAGCTCATCAAGAGCCTCGGCGGCTCCCACACGATCGTCCTCTCCACGCACATCCTCCCCGAGGTCTCCATGACCTGCGGGCGCGTCGTCATCATCAACAAGGGCCGCGTCGTCGCGGAGGACACGCCGGAGAACCTGACCCACCGCCTCCGGGGGGCGGGCGGGCTCCGCCTCGAGGTCCGGGGAGACGAGGCGCTCGTGCTCGGGGCGGTGCAGAGCGTCCCCGGCGTGCTGCAGGCGCGCGCGAAGACGGACGCCCACGGGAGCGTGATCGTGGAGGTGGAGGCGGAGGCGGGCCGCGACGTGCGGCCCGACCTCGCGTCCGCCGTCGTGGGCAAGGGCTTCGGCCTCCTCGGGCTGCAGCAGGCGGGGATGAGCCTGGAGGAGATCTTCCTGCACCTGACCACGACGGACAGCGCCGCGGAGCCGGCGCCCCAGCCCACGGAGGTGAGCGCGTGACCGCCCTCAAGAACATCGGCGCCATCGCGGAGAAGGAGTGGCGCCACTACTTCGGAAGCCCCATCGCCTGGGTGGCCTTGTTCGCGTGGACGTTCCTCTTCGGCGCCTTCTTCACCTTCGCCCTCACCTTCTTCCTCGAGCAGTCGATGCGCATGGCCCAGCAGTCGATGGAGTTCGGCGGCGGGCCCAAGATGTCGCTCAACGAGTACCTCGTCCGCCCCGTGATCCAGAACATGGCGGTGGTGGCGCTGTTCGTCGCCCCCATGCTCACCATGCGGCTCTTCGCGGAGGAGAAGAAGCAGGGGACGATCGAGCTGCTCGCCACCTCGCCGCTCACGGACTGGCAGATCGTGCTCGGCAAGTTCGTGGCCGCGGCCGGCCTCTTCGGCCTCATGATCCTCGCCGGCCTCGTGAACGTGGCGCTCCTGTTCACGTACGCCTCGCCGGCGCCGGAGTGGAAGCCGATCGTGACGGGGGCGCTCGCCCTCTTCCTGCTCGGCTGCTGCTTCCTCGCCCTCGGGACGTTCCTCTCGACGCTCACCCCCAACCAGATCGTGGCCGGCATCCTCTCGTTCTGCCTCTTCCTGGGGATCTGGACGCTGGGCTGGCTCGACGACCCCATGGGCGGGCCGTTCAAGAAGGGTCTCGCCTACCTCGGCGTGACGACGCACATGGACGACCTCGGCAAGGGCGTCATCGCCTTGAAGGACGTCGTCTTCTACCTGAGCTTCATCGGCTTCGGCCTCTTCCTCGCCCACCGCTCGGTGGAGAGCCAGCGGTGGAGGGCCTGAGACTTCCATGAACGCCCTCAAGAAGCTCGTCGACCTCCTCGCCCCCCTCGGGTTCGTCGTGATCGTTGGGGCGCTCGCCTGGGAGCGCTGGGGCAAGACGCTGCCCGGCGGCTTCCGTCCGTGGCTCGTGGGCGGGCTCGCCCTCGTCGTGCTCCACCTCCTCCTCCGCTGGGAGGACGTGGCCGGACGCATCGGTCGCCGCCAGATGAAGTACGGCAGCAACACGCTCGTGATCGTGCTCGCCGTGTTCGGGATCCTCGGCGCCGTCAACTACCTCGTGGTCCGCAACGGCAAGAAGTGGGACCTCACCAAGAACCAGCGCTACAGCCTCTCCGACCAGACGAAGAAGGTCGTCTCCGGCCTCAAGCAGGAGGTCAAGATCACCTACTTCCAGAGAGGCCGGGAGATGAGCCGGGGCCAGGACCGGCTCAAGGAGTACCAGGACCTCTCGGACAAGCTCAAGGTCGAGTACGTGGACCCCGTGGTGAGCCCGGCCAAGGCGCAGGCCGCGGACGCGCGCGGGCCGTGGCCCATCCTCTTCGTGGAGCGCGGGGACAAGAAGGAGAAGATCACCAGCGACTCCGAGCAGGACGTCACGAACGCGCTCATCAAGATCACGCGCGAGGGCAAGAAGACGGTCTGCCTCGCCACCGGCGAGGGCGAGCGCTCGGCGGAAGACACGGGAGAGACGGGCTTCTCCGGGGCGAAGTCGGCGCTCACGAAGAACCAGTACGAGGTGAAGGACGTTCTCCTCCTCCGCGAGAAGAAGGTCCCCGCGGAGTGCACGGTCATCGTGGTCGCGGGCCCCCAGAAGGACCTGCTGCCCGACGCCACGGACGCCATCCGCACCTTCGTGAAGGACGGCGGCAAGGCCCTCCTCATGGTGGAGCCCGAGTTCAAGGAGAGCTACCCGAACCTCGACGCTCTTGCCAAGGACTGGAACGTCGAGCTCGGCAAGGACGTGATCGTGGACGTCTCGGGCATGGGCCAGATGTTCGGCGCGGGCGAGCTCACTCCGATCGCCGCCGAGTACCCGTACCACGAGATCACGCGGAACTTCCGGCTCATGACGCTCTTCCACATGGCGCGCAGCGCGTCGGCGGGGAAGGGCACGGCCCCGGAAAGCGTCTCCGCGCAGGACCTCGTGCAGACCTCTGCGCAGTCGTGGGCGGAGACGGACGTCAAGATCGGCTCGGAGCTCGTCTTCGACGAGAAGAAGGACAAGAAGGGCCCGGTCTCGATCGGCGCCGCCGTCACCGTGAAGAAGGCCGCCTCTCCCTCTCCCTCGCCGAGCCCTTCGCCTTCGGCCTCCCCAGCCGCGGAGGAGCCGCCCAAGCCCCCTGAGGGGCGGGCGGTGGTGTTCGGCGACTCCGACTGGGCGACCAACTCGCTCCTCGGCTTCCAGGGAAACCAGGACTTCTTCCTGAACGTCGTGGCCTGGCTGTCCGAGGACGCCGACCTCATCTCGATCCGCCCGCGCGAGCCCGAGGACCAGCGTCTATTCCTCACCCGCGACCAGCAGTGGTGGGTGGGGCTCGCCGCGCTCGCCGTCCTCCCCGGGATCTTCGTCGTCCTCGGCGGCTGGACGTGGTGGCGGAGGCGGCAGTAGCGCCCATGAAGCTGCCCGAGTTCTGGAGGACGGGGGTGGCCGTGCTCGTGCTGGGCGGCCTCGGGGCCTACATCTACTTAGTCGAGTCGAAGAAGGAGACGACGGGCGACGAGAAGCCCAAGGAGAAGGTCTTCGCCGTCGACAAGGCCAAGGTGAAGGAGGTCTCGATCGACAACACGAGCGGCGAGTCCCTCCGCCTCGTCAGGGACGGGGCGGCGTGGAAGATCGCCGCCCCCTTCGCGGCGTCCGCGGACACTCCCGCCGTGGACTCGCTCGTGGGCACGCTCGAGTCGATGCAGGTCGACGACGTGGCCGTGGAGAACGCGACGGCGCTCGCGGAGTACGGCCTCGACAAGCCGCGGATCACGGTAGCGGTGACGCAGGAGGGGGCGCCGGCTCCGCTCAAGCTGCAGCTCGGCTCCAAGCTCGCCGACGGCAGCGGCGTCTACGCGAAGACGCCGGACAAGCCGCGCGTCTTCACGATCGCGTCGTACGTGGAGTCCTCGCTCGACAAGAAGCCGTTCGACCTGCGCGACCGCGACGTGCTGCACCTGAAGCGCGACGACGTGAAGACGGTGGCGGTGTCGGGAGGCGGCGTCGACTACGCGCTCGCCAAGGACGACAAGGGCGAGTGGGCGTTCACGAAGCCGGTGGCGACGCGCGCCGGCCGATGGTCGGTGGACGGCCTCCTCGGCTCCGTGGAGGGCCTGCGGATGGATTCCGTGGCCGCGGAGGACGCCAAGGACTTCAAGCCCTACGGTCTCGACAAGCCCGCGCGCGTCCTCACGCTCGGCCTCGCCAGCGGCGGATCGAAGGTCCTCGAGATCGGGTCGGCCGCCCCCGGCGACAAGAAGCTCTACGCGCGGCCCTCGGGCTCGTCGCTCGTGGCGGTCGTCCCGAACGCCCTCGACGAGCAGCTCGGCAAGGGCCTGAAGGACCTGCGCGCCAACCGCCTCCTCGAGGTCGCGACCTACGAGGTCGAGGGATTCGACGTCCAGGACGGGGCGACGAAGCGCGTCTACGCCAAGAGCACGAGCAAGGACAAGGACGGCATCGAGAAGGCCCAGTGGAAGAAGACGGCGCCGGAGGCGAAGGACCTCGAGACGACCAAGGTCGAGGACGCGCTCTTCAAGCTGGGCGGGGTCGAGGTCCAGGAGTTCGTGGACCAGCCCAAGGACGCGAGCACCTACGGGCTCGACGCGCCGCTCCTCAAGATCGTGGTGAAGCAGGGCGCAGCCAAGGGGGAGGCGAGCGTCGAGATCGGCCGGAAGGACGGCAGCGTCTACGCGCGCCGGGCCGGGGACTCGGCCGTGCTCAAGCTGGACACGGCCAAGGCGGACGAGCTCGTCAAGGCGTTCCAGGAGCTCTGAGCGCGGAGCCACGGCCCGTGTCGATGCACGACCGCTTCTCCGAGACGAGCGCCGAGTTCCTGGGGAGCTTCCTCCGCCGCATCCAGGACTGCGTCGGGCGACTCTCCGAGGACGAGGTGTGGTGGCGACCCAACCCCGCGGTCAACAGCGTGGGCAACCTCCTCCTCCACCTCCACGGCAACCTCTCGCAGTGGATCCTCGCCGGCCTCGGCGGCGCTCGGTTCGAGCGGCACCGCGACCGGGAGTTCGCGGAGAGAGGCCCCATGCCCAAGGCGGAGCTTCTCGCCGCTCTCGAGCGCGTGGTCGGCGAGTGTCAGGGCCTCATCCTGGGTCTCTCGCCGGAGGAGCTCATGGCACCGCGCGAGATCCAGGGCTACCGCACGGACGGCGTCTACACGGTGCAGCACGTGGTGGAGCACATGAGCTACCACACGGGCCAGATCGTGCAGACCACGAAGGCGCTGCGGGGGCCGGCCGAGGGGATCGAGTTCTACCCCCAGCATCGGGGGAAGTAGAACCTCCGCGAAGGATACCGTCTCGCGCGGTCCGTCAGGGCTTCTTGGTGGGGGAGGGCCGGGGGCTCGCCGGGGCCGAGGGCCGTGGCCGCGGGGAAGCCGCGGGAGATGCGGCGCCGGCGGGCGCCACCGCCTTGGGAGCGCCGTCCGCGCCCAGCTCGCGAATGCTCTTGATCATGACCGGCGTGACCGGGACGTTCTCGTGCGGCGGCTTCGCCGTCGTCGGGACGTTCACGATCTTGTCCACCACGTCCATGCCCTCCACAACCTCGCCGAACACCGCGTAGCCCGCGCCCCGGATCCCGAAATCGAGGGCGTGGTTGTCCCGCACGTTGATGAAGAACTGCGAGGTCGCGCTGTTGGGGTCGTTGGTGCGGGCCATGGCCAGCGTCCCTCGGGAGTTGCGGAGCCCGTTCTTCGCCTCGTTGCGGATGGGCCCCTGCGTGGGCTTCTCCTGCAAGTCCGGGGTCATGCCTCCGCCCTGGATCATGAAGTTCGGCATCACGCGGTGGAAGATCGTCCCGTCGTAGAAGCCGGACCGCACGTACTTCAGGAAGTTCTCCACCGTGATCGGCGACTGCTCCTTGTTCAGGACCGCCTTGATCGTGCCCTGGGAGGTCGTGATCACGACGGTGGGACCGCTGGGCACGGGGCGCGGCGTCGGCGACGGAGAGGCGGCCGGGCTCGGGCTTTGAGCCTGGACCAGGACGAGGGCGAGCGCGGCGCAGATCATGAGAGATCCTCCGCGGCACATTCTAGAGCAGGGCGCCGAAAAGTGTCCTCACGCGCGCGGTACGCGCGAATGTCGACGGCTGCTTTTTCGGCGCCCTGCAAGGGCGCTCCGAAGTGTCCTCACGCGGCGCGGGGCACGCGCGCGGGTACCGATGGCTGCTTTTTCAGCACCCTGCTCTCCCGGAAG
>JBKPBQ010000042.1:0-5541 GCA_046726955.1 Acidobacteriota bacterium | reverse complement strand
GTCCGGAATGGGTAGACAAGTAACGAGGAAGAGCGGAGGCGCCTTTCGGACGACGAGCTCGTCTCGTCATCCTTATCTATAGGCGTCTCGGCGCGAAGGCGACAGTCTCGACTGGCTCATTACCTCTTCTTCTTCTTCTTCTTCACGGCCGCGAGCTCCTTGCGCACCTGGACGAGCTGGCCCAGGTGGTAGGCGTTGTGGTCGGCCACGAGCAGGACCTGGCGCAGGTAGGTTCGACCCTCGCCGTGGGGGAAGCGCACGGTGAGGTCCGCCTTCGGGTCGCGGACGAAGGCTACGAGCTCGTCGAGGTCCTTGCGGAAGGCCTTCACGCAGGTATTCCACTCGGCGTCGCTCGGGACCGCGCGCTTCGGCCAGTAGCCCTCAGGCCACTTCGGGGACTTCCAGGTGGGGTCGAACGTGTAGCGGATGATGTCCTCCTGGGCGAGGCGCATGTGCTCCAGGATTTCCCAGATGGTGTGGCCTCCCCGGCTCTGCCCCCGGTGCGTCCGCGGCAGGCCCTTGAGGGCGGAGTCGAGCGAGATGTGAGCGTGCTCGCCGCTGAGGACGTCGACGAGCTGCTGGCGGATCACTTCGTCGTTCATCGGACCTTCCGTGTCTTCGGCGACTAGTAGGAACGGGGCAGCTTGAGCGAGTGCTCGGCCACGAAGTTCAGGATCATCTCGCGGCTCACGGGCGCGGTGCGGCCCAGGCGCGCGCCCGCCCACACGTCCATGAGGCCGTACTCGGTCGAGAAGCCGTTGCCGCCGTGGACCTGGATCGCCTGATCCACGCAGGCGATGGCGGCTTCGGCAGCGGCGTACTTCGCCATGTTCGCGGCCTCGCCGGCCTCGCGGCCCTGGTCGAAGAGCCAGCAGGCCTTGTCCGTCATGAGGCGGGCGAGCTCGAGCTCGATCTTGGCCTTGGCCAGCGGGTGGGACAGGCCCTGGTGGGCGCCGATGGGGACGCCCCACACCTTGCGCGAGCTCGCGTAGGCACACGCCTTGTCGAGCGCGTAGCGGCCGGTGCCGAGGGAGAGGGCGGCGCCCATGATGCGTTCCGGGTTCAGGCCGAGGAAGAGGGGCTTCAGGCCCTCGCCTTCGGGGCCGACGAGGCGGTCCGCGCCCACCGCCACGTCGTCGAAGAACAGCTGGAACTGCCGATCGGACGCGACCATCTCCACCGGGATGACCGTCTTCTGCAGGCCGGGAGCGTCGGTGTCCACGATGAACAGGGACAACCGGCCGCGACCGCGCGCGTCCGTCCCGGTCTTGGCGACGACGAGCATCTGCTCGGCCTCGTCCGCGCCGGTGATGTAGTACTTCTGGCCGCGGATCCTGTAGCTGCCGTCGGCTTGACGGGTGGCGGTAGTGGAGAGGTTGTGGCTGTTCGACCCGGCGTCGGGCTCGGTGAGCGCGAACACCATCTTCCTCTCGCCGGTGGCGAGGCCCGAGAGCCAGGTCTTCTTCTGCTCGTCGGTGCCGAAGCGGGCGAGGATCTCCCCGCAGATCGCGGGCGACACGACGAGCAGGAGCAGCGGACAGCCCTGCGCGGCGAGCTCCTCGCCCACGAGCGCGAGCTCGGCCATGCCGAGGCCGCCGCCGCCGTAGGCCTCGGGCAGGTTCACGCCCACGAAGCCGGCTTCCGCCGCCGCCTTCCAGAGCTCGGTCGTCTTCCGGCCCGAGCGCGCGGCCTCGACGTAGTAGGCGTGGCCGAAGCGGGAGGCCAGGCGCCGGACCGACTCCCGAAGCGTCTTCCGGTCGTCGGTCTCGCCGAAGTCCACGGGTGAGCTGGCCTAGTTCACGATCTTCTTGCGGTTGGGCGATCCGTCCGGGTTGGGCGGAGTCGGCGGAGGCGGCGGAGGCACGCGAACCGGCGTGGGCTTCGGGGTCGGATTGGCGGTCGCGGGTGGCGCCGTCTTCGCAGTCGCCGGCTGCGGTCCCGACGACAGGGCCTCGAGCTCGCTCTCGATGTCTGGACCGAGGCCGCTCCCGAGCAGGATGTCCTGGTCCGCGGCCAGCAGGTCCTCGAGGTCCTTGACCCCGCGCTCCGTCTCCTCCGCGGAGCTGACGAGGCCGTCGAGCTGCTCGGTGATCGTCTTTGGGTCGCGCATGGAGAAGCTCTGGTCGCGGAGGAGCTGCAGCACCTCGAGCACGGTCTCCGTCTGCGCGTCCACGAGCTGCCGGTTCTCCAGCGCCTTCTCGTAGCGTTCGAGCCGCTTCTTCAGGACGTTCGCCGTCTTGCCCTTGATCGCGCGCACCCGCTCCGGCCCCTGGCTCATCTCCCGCTCGAGCGACGTGAGGCGGTGGCGGATCCGCTCGGGGTCGGTCGTCTGGAAGTAGGCCTCGTAGCGCGCGACGGAGTAGCGCATGCGCAGGTAGAAGGCGATCAGGAAGTCGAGCTTGCCCACGACCTCGTCGAGGAGACTCTGCGAGGACGCGTCCAGGCTCTGGTAGTTCTCGCGGATCTCCGCGGCGAGCGTCTCGAGCCCCCGGTAGCGGTGCCGCTCCTGGTCGGAGAGCGCGCGCAGCATCTCCGAGGCCTCGAGCCGGCGGTTCGCCTGCTTCTGCTGGCGCTCGTCCTCCATCATCTTGGCCCTGATCGCGCGCTGGTAGCGCTCGCTGCCCGCGACGAGGGGGAGGACGATCAACTGCGCGCCCAGGCACAGGAGGACCGGGAGGGGGTTGGCCGAGAGCAGCGCGAAGCCGATGGCGGTGCCCAGGGTGATGAGGTTGTACTGGCTCTTGAAGGCGTGGGTGAGGTAGTTCGGTTCCTCGGGCAAAGCTTCGAGCTCCCCGCTAGAAGCTACCACCGTTCGACGGCGGCCGCCCGCGCCCTCCTTGACCGAGGGGGGGTTGGGCGTTAGTTTGGGCCAGTTTCGATGGCCAAGAAGAGGAGCTGGCGGTCGCTTCTCGGTCTCGGCAGTGCCCAGAAGGAGGGGGCCGCCGCCGACGCGGCGGAGTCGCAAGCTCCCGCTCCGGAGTCGGCAACGCCGGCCCAGCCGCTGCCTCCTCCGGACGAGCCGTCCCCCCGGGAAGAGGTCGCGCCCGACGAGGGCCCGAAAGCGGCTCCTGCTCCCGAAGCCGGCTCGACAAGCGGTCCGGACTGGCCGGTCTTCCCCAGCGATCCCGTGGTTCCCCTCCCTCTCAAGGTGGGCGTCGGGGCGGAGGAGCCCGCGCCGTCCGCGGCCGCCGACGAAACCGAGCCCGATCCCGAGCCCCCGCTGCCGCCCAGAGAGCCCCCGGTCGATTCCGAGCCCTTCCTGACGCGGTCCGAGCTCGAGGCGGAGCTCCGCGACCTCAAGTCCGAGCTGGCGTGGCTGCGCGGAGCGCTCGACCGCCAGATCGACGCCAAGCAGCGCCTCGAAGAAGAGATCCGCATCCTCTCCGACCACGACCCGCTCACCGGCGTCGCGAGCGCCCGGCGGTTCGCGGACCGCCTGGGGGTGGCGGTGGTCCACGCCCAGCGCTACAAGCAGAAGCTCGCGGTGCTGCAGCTCGGGCTCGACCGCTTCACCGGCATCAACGACCGGCTCGGCCGCCAGGTGGGCGACGACCTCCTGAAGAGCGTCGCCATCGCCCTCGAGACGACCCTGCGCCAGGGCGACACGGTGGGCCGCGTGGGGGGCGACGAGTTCACGATCCTGCTGCCCGGCATCAAGAAGGACGAGGACATCGGAGTGATCGTGGACAAGCTCCGCCTCACGCTGCGCAGTCCCTTCACCATCGGCGGCCACGACCTGCTCGTCACCGCGAGCATGGGCGTCGCCCTCTTTCCCGAGGACGGCCCCGACACGGAGACGCTCTTGCAGAGCGCGCAGGTCGCCTTGCAGCGCGCGAAGGCCCGGGGCGGCGATACCTGGGACGTGCACGCGCCCACGACGAGCGCGCTCGCGGCGGAGCGCCTCGCCCGCGAGACCGCGCTCCGCAAGGCGCTCGTGGAGGGCGAGCTCGCGCTCTACTACCAGCCCATCGTCGACTGCGAGAAGGGCACGATCGTGGGCGTCGAAGCCCTGCTGCGCTGGCGCAACCCCGAGCGCATGATGTCCGCGGCGGAGTTCGTGCCCCTCGCCGACGTCACGGGTCTGGCCGTCCCCCTCGGGCAGTGGGCGCTGCGGACCGCCTGCCAGCAGGCCAAGGCCTGGCAGGACGCGGGCTTCCGCGGCCTCGTCGTGGCCGTGAACATGTCCTCGCGGCAGCTCCGCCACCCGTCGCTCGTCAAGCTCGTGAAGCGCGTCCTCGACGAGACGGGCCTGCCCGCGAAGTACCTGGAGATCGAGCTCTCGGAGCCCGAGCTCGCGCGCAATCCCGAAGTCAGCATCGCCCGGCTCACCGAGCTCAAGGACCTCGGCGTCCGGCTCGCCATCGACGACTTCGGGACCGGCGACTCCGCGCTGACCCACCTCTACCGGTACCCGGTGGACAGCCTCAAGATCGACGGCACGGTCATCCAAGAGATGGCCACGGACAAGGACAAGGAGGCGGTCGCGACCGCCGCCCTGACGCTCGCCCGCGCGCGGAACCTGAAGGTGGTGGCGGAAGGAGTGGAGACGGAGGCCCAGCGCATCCGCCTCATCAACTGGCAGTGCGACCGCATGCAGGGCAACCTCTGCGGGCCGCCCTCGTCCGCCCCGGACGTCGAGAAGCTCCTCATCCGTCAGAAGCGCGCGGCCAAGGCGCTTGCGGAGTCCAAGGAGACGGCGCCCTGAGCGCCTTCCATACGTTCTAGGACGGCGAGCCCTGGAATCCCCCGCCGCGTGGACCGCGGCGGGGGGGCGCGTGTAGTATCACGCGCCATGACCGACTCGAAGGATGGGCTCGAAGCGCTGGCCGCCGCCCAGTGGCGGCTCGCCCTGACTCTCACCGCGGCGATGATGGCGGTCTACTTCGCCTTCATCCTGCTCGTGGCCTGGCAGAAGCCCCTGCTCGGGCGCCTCCTCGCTCCCGGCCTGTCCCTGGGGACGCTCCTCGGCGTCCTCGTGATCGTCACCGCCTGGATCCTCATCTGGATCTACGTGCGCTGGGCGAACCGGCACTACGACGCGACCGTGCGCTCGCTGCGGCAGGGCCGCTAGTGCCGTCGCGGATCGGCGAGCCCCAGCCCGTCGCCATCGCCTTCTTCTTCGGCTTCATCGCCGTCACGCTCGGCATCACCTGGTGGGCGGCGCGCCGCACGCGCACCGCCGAGCACTTCTACGCGGCGGGGCGCAGCATCACCGGGCTCCAGAACGGCCTCGCCCTCGCCGGCGACTACATGAGCGCGGCGAGCTTCCTCGGCATCGCCGGCCTCGTCTCGCTCTCCGGCTTCGACGGTCTCATCTACTCGATCGGCTTCCTCGTGGGCTGGCCGATCGTCCTCTTCCTCATCGCCGAGCCGCTCCGGAACCTCGGCAAGTACACCTTCGCCGACGTGGTGGCCTCGCGGCTGCGCCAGGCGCCCGTCCGCGTGGCGGCGGCACTGGGGACCCTGGTGACTGTCGCTTTCTATCTGATTGCTCAGATGGTCGGCGCCGGCAGCCTGGTGCGCCTGATGTTCGGCTTTTCC
>JBKPBQ010000041.1:0-5073 GCA_046726955.1 Acidobacteriota bacterium | reverse complement strand
CGTGGGCAGTCCCCCCGCGATCGTCGCGGTCTCGTCGGAGAGTGCGATACCGATCCGGACGTCGCCCACGTCGAGGCCGAGGACACGCACGAGGGACGAGTATAATGCCGCCCTCTTGAAGTACCGGATCCTCCACGAGCTGGGCGCGGGCGGGATGGGGACGGTGTTCAAGGGCCTCCTCATCGGGCAGGCCGGCTTCCAGCGGCCGCTCGTGATCAAGCAGGTCCGCAACCCCGCCCCCGACCAGCTCCGCATGTTCGTGGAGGAGGCGCGGCGCTACGCGCTCCTCGACCACGAGAACATCGGGCGGATCTTCGACTTCGAGGAGGTGCGGGGCGAGCCCTGCATCATCCTCGAGTACATCGACGGCTGGACGGTGGTGGAGTTGCTCGAGCGGCACTGCCGCGAGAGCCAGCCCCCGGACGTGGAGCTGTCGGTCTTCATCGCCAGCCGCGTCTGCCGCGCCCTCCAGTACGTGTTCGAGCGGGCGGCCATCGTCCACCGCGACATCAGCCCGAGCAACATCATGATGACGAGCGAGTGCACGGTGAAGCTCATCGACTTCGGGATCGCCACCCGCAGCGGCACCCGGGACAGCGCGCTGACGGGCAAGCCGTCCTACATGGCCCCGGAGATGGTGGTGGAGCTGCGGGCCGACCACCGGAGCGACATCTTCAGCCTGGGGGCGGTGTTCTTCGAGATGCTGACGCTCGAGCGGCTCTTCCGTGGCAAGACCGCCCCCGATGTCCTCGAGCAGGTGGTGGGCGGCCACATCGCGCGCGTCCGCGACCGCAACCCCGCCGTGCCCAAGGAGGTGGCGGCGATCGTGGACCGCGCGCTCCGGCGCGATCCCGATCGGCGCTTCCCCTCCGCGGCGGCGATGGGAGACGCCTGCGAGCACTACCTGTACGACAAGGGCTACGGGCCGACCAACCTGACGCTGAAGCGCCACCTCGCCGCGCTCTTCCCCAGCGAGCGGCGGGCGGCAGTGGACGTCGCCGAGGGCTTCCCTACCGTGCAGCCCACGCTCATCCCGGTCAGCGACGGCCCCACGCCGCAGTCGCGCGCGACGGGGCCGATCGACGGCGTCACGCGCGTCTCTCCCGCGGCGACCGGCTACACGCGCGTGGTGACGGAGCGCCCGGCCGTGGCCCGGCGCACCGCCAAGCTCCGCAGCCGGACGGCGAAGCTGCCCCCGACGCGCAAGCTCGCGAAGACGCGCCGGACGAAGCGGCCCCGCGGCTGACGGCGCGGGACCGGCAACTGGTCCCATCGCGCCGGCGGAAACTGGACCTTTGCCTGTCGTGTCGTCCGGCGACAATCGCGCGATGAGCCTGGGTGATCCGCGGGTGCGGGGCGTCGTCTGGGGCGGCCTCGCCGTCGGGGTGCTCGACACGCTCCTGGCCGTCGGCCTGTACAAGATCACGCCCTTCGTCGTCTACCAGTCTGTCGCGGGCGGGCTCCTGGGGCGGGCCACCTACCAGGGAGGGTGGGCGACCGCGGCCCTCGGCATGTTCCTGCACTTCTTCATCGCCACGACGGCCGCGGCCGTCTACACGATCGCGAGCCTCAAGCTCCCGACGCTCGTGCGCCAACCCGTCCCCTGGGGGATCGCCTACGGCGCTGCCGTCTATTTCTTCATGAACTTCGTCGTGCTGCCGCTGTCCGCGGTCCGGGGCGGCCGGTTCGGCTGGGGCGGTTTCATCGGACACTTGTTCCTCGTGGGATTGCCGATAGCGCTTCTCGCCGCGCGCGGGGCCCGGCTCTCGGGAGCGCAGTCGCCGGCGCGGGCGGCTTGAGCGGCTAGCGGAAGAACTGCAGGCCGGTCACCACCGAGTAGACGACGGCCGCCACGGACAAAGCCAGGCTCACGATCGCGGCCACCACGTGGTCGCCGCGCTCGGGAAGCAGGGGGTCGAGCCACTTGGCCATCGCGTAGCCGCCGGCGAAGCCGCCGAGGTGCGCCCAGTTGTCGACACCCGGGATCAGGAAGCCGAAGATCAGCATGCCGACGGCCATCCCTTTCACCTGCTCGGCGACGTGGCTGCTTCCGCTGCGGTGGCCGTAGTGGAGGAGCGCGCCCAGCAGCGCGAACAGCGGAGCGGACGCGCCCACGGTGAACCCCGCGCCGCGCAGCGGACCGGGGAGGAACGGCAGGTAGTGCCCGGCGAAGCTGCTGGCGACGAATCCTACGGCTCCGCCCACCACATAAATAATGATCGCGCGCCCCGCACCGTAGAGCGCCGCGGTGTCCGGAGCCAGCCGCCGGATCCACAGCATGTTGAAGGCGATGTGCAGGATCCCGGCGTGAAGCCACGAGGCGGAGAGGACGGTCCACCATCGCCCGACCTGGAAGACGGGGATCGACCCGCTCGCGCCGAAGAGGAAGAGGCTCTGGATGCTGGGCGAGCCCAGCGATAGACCGCCCATCTCGATGCCGCCGGGATCGGACGCGAGCGTCGCCAGATAGGCCGCGGCACAGCCCCAGAACACGAGGGGCAGGAAGCCCAGGTCGCGGCCCAGTCCGCGCAGCGCCGACGCGAAACCCCACATCCCGGGGTTGCGCCGGCCGCAGCCGAGGCACTGGGCGTCGTTGACGCCGACGAGCTGCCCGCAGGACGGGCAGAGGGTGGAGCCGGTGCGCGCCCTCATCTGACTCGAATTGTAGTCGGCGCGGTAGGATCGTGCGCGGCCCGGAGGGCCGACCATGATCCGATCGCTGCTCGCCGCTCTCGTCCTCGGGCTGTTCCCGTCGCGCGGCGCCTCTGGGGAGGCCTCGGAGGGAGAGCGCCTCAAGGCGCTCCTCGACGAGCACTGGGAGTTCCGCCTCAAGGAGGATCCGCTCTTCGCCACTCACACCGGCGACCGCCGCTACGACGACCGCCTGCCCGCGGTGGCTCCCGGAGACTTCGGCCGCCGCGCCGCGTTCACGAAGCGCGTGCGCCAGCGGCTGCTCTCCATCGACCGGGCCGCCCTCGCCCCCGCGGAACGAGTCGACTACGACATGCTCACCCGCATCGTCGACGACGACCTCGCGGAGCTCGAGTTCCGGACGTGGCGCATGCCGTTGAACGCGGAGGGCAGCTACCACAGCTCCTTCGCCCGCCTGCCCGCGACGATGCCCTTCGCGACCACGCGCGACTACGAGAACTACATCGCGCGGCTGCGGGCCTTCCCCGCCTATGGGCGGCAGCAGATGGAGAACATGCGCGAGGGCCTGCGCACGGGCTTCGTACAGCCGCGGGTGATCCTGGAAGGCTTCGAGGGAACGATCACGACGCACATCGTGGACTCTCCGGAGGCGAGCGTCTTCTGGAAGCCCTTCGCCGCCTTTCCCACCGGCGTCCCGGAGGCCGACCGCGAGCGGCTGCGCACGGAGGGCCGCGCCGCCATCGAGCGCGGCGTCGTCCCCGCCTACCGCGCGCTCCTGGAGTTCATGTCCCGGGAGTACCTGCCGAAGGCGCGGCCCACGATCGCCGCCTCCGACCTGCCCGGGGGCCGCGAGTACTACGCCTGGCTCGTCCGGCACTTCACGACGCTCGACCTCACGCCGGAGCAGGTGCACCAGACGGGTCTCGACGAGGTGGCGCGCATCAAGGCCGAGATGCAGGCGGTGCTGGAGGCGCTGCAGTGGGACAAGGGATTCCCGGCATTCCTGGAGTTCCTGCGCACGGATCCCCGCTTCTTTCCGAAGACGGGCGAGGAGCTGCTCCAGCGCGCGTCGTACATCGCGAAGCGGGTGGACGGGAAGCTGCCGTCTCTGTTCAAGACGCTGCCGCGTCAGCCCTACGGCGTCGTGCCCGTGCCTGCCGACATCGCCCCCAAGTACACGGCGGGACGCTACAACGGCGCGCCCGTCGAGGGCACGCGCGCCGGCGAGTACTGGGTCAACACCTACGCGCTCGAGACGCGCACCCTCTACACGCTCGAGGCGCTGACGCTGCACGAGGCCGTGCCCGGCCACCACCTGCAGACGGCGCTCGCCCAGGAGCAGAAGGGCCTCCACCCGTTCCGCCGCTTCGAGTACGTGGACGCGTTCGGTGAGGGCTGGGGGCTGTACTCGGAATACTTGGGGCGCGAAGCCGGCTTCTACCAGGATCCCTACAGCAACTTCGGCCGGCTCACCTACGAGATGTGGCGGGCCTGCCGGCTCGTCGTGGACACGGGGATGCACGCGATGGGCTGGTCGCGCGACCGCGCCCTCGCCTATCTCGCCGACAACACCGCGCTCTCCCGGCACGAGGTCACAACCGAGGTCGACCGCTACATCGGCTGGCCGGGCCAGGCCCTCGCCTACAAGACCGGCGAGCTGAAGATCCGGGAGCTCCGGAAGCGCGCCGAGGAGGCGCTCGGCCCGCGGTTCGACGTGCGCGAGTTCCACGATGCCGTGCTCCGGAACGGCTCCGTTCCGCTGTCCGTCCTCGAGCACCAGATCGACGAGTACGTGGCGGCGGCCAGGGAGGAGACGCGGTAGATCTGCGGTCGTCCGTTTGACGGCGCTCGGCCGTGCGCCGCTCAGAACGAGGCGGTCTTCGTCGCCCTCGGTCAGGCATCCTCTCCAACACCCGGATCCGAGTACACGCTACGAAGCGGCTGGTATCAGCGGGCGAATCTCCCGCCGTGTCGCGAATCATCTGAACGATACGACTGCGCCTAACGCGACGCGTGCCTCCTCGATGGCCAACCCGTGACGCCCGATTGCGTGCAACCTCGACTGCCGTCCCACGATCGCGGAGGGTGCGCTGCGCTATGCGTTCACCAACCCCCATCGCGCGTCCGGCGGTGCATCGGCCGACTCAATGGTCTGTGACCTACTTCCACGAACCTCCTTCCCTCGCGTCGGATCCCGATCGCGTCCCGTGGTGTCCGAAGGATCGTCTAGAGCAACCTCACCCGGAATGTGTGACAAGGTAACGTCATTGCTCGTCGCGACGTCCCGATCGCTGCACGTCCTTCGCGACGTGCCGATCTCCAACCCTCGGCTCCGTCGGCCCCCGTCGAGCATTCCCGCTCGTGCCCTCCGCACTCACCGGCTTCATCGGCGATCGTCGAGGCTCTCCAGTCCCGCTCTCC
>JBKPBQ010000040.1:0-2913 GCA_046726955.1 Acidobacteriota bacterium | reverse complement strand
GCGTCGCCCGGCTCGCCCTCGCCCTGGCCCACCCCTCCCGTGGCCTTGGTGCCGAAGCGGATGCGCGGGATCTCGATCTGGGGGAGCGGTATGGAGACGATGTGCTTGCCCTGCCGGCCGATCAGCTCGCCCTGGGTCAGGTACTTGCGGAACTCCTTCTTGATGATGCCGCGGACGATCTGCTTGAATCTCTTGACGTCTCGCTCGATCTTCCGAAGCATGGGGGCCATGAGGATCCTGGCTTGAGGTTACGGGATTTCGAGGGGGCGTACAACGGCGGCGCGCGCGTCCCCGGCGAGGACCGCGTCCACCGCGGCCACCGCCCGGACGCGCCGCTCGTCCCAGCCGCCGGTGACGTCCACGAACGGCAAACCGTGGTCCGTGAGGGCGTTCCGGAAGAGCGCGTGCATCTCCTCCCGCCGGTGTTCCCGGTCGCGCTGGGGATCCGGCACCCAGGGGACGTCCGGGTGGAGGAGCAGGTAGAGGTCGGGCGCGGCGGCGACGACCCCGCGCGCCACCCACTCGGGGCAGGCGCCGTAGTAGTGGCGGCTGTAGACCATCGTGCTGAGCAGGTCGGTGTCGAGCACGAGCAGGCCGCGCGCCCGCGGGAGCGCCTCGTCCACGGCCCCGATCTGGCCGCGCGCGATCCGCTCCACGTCCGCGTAGTCGAGCGGCGCTCCCTTGGCGTCCAGGTAGCCACGAACGTACTCCGGCACCCAGACTGTCCCGTAGTGGCGGGCGACGACCGCGGCCAGCGTGGTCTTGCCCGTGCACTCCGATCCCGTGACGACGACCCGGGGGACACGCGCCATCACGCCGCTCCGGCCGCGCGCAGCGAGCGCGCCCACTCCCGCACCCCGAGCACGGCGAGGACGAGGTAGACCGAGTAGAGCCCCGCCATCAGGTAGAGGCTCTTGTAGACGTACATCCCCACGTAGACCGCGTCCACGGCGATCCAGACGTGCCAGTTCTCGAGCCACTTCTTCGTCTGCATCCACTGGGCCACGAGGCTCCCGGACGTGGTCGAGGAGTCCCAGAACGGCAGCGAGGCGTCCGTGCGGAGCGCGAGGAAGAGGCCGAGGAGGACGGCGATCACGACGCCCGCGGCCGCGAGCACCCAGGGACGGGGCGTGCGGGTGACCCGCAGCTCTCCATGGCCTTTGCCGCCGTGGAGCCAGTGGTGCCAGCCGTAGAAGGACACCGCCACGTAGACCGCGTTCAGCCCCATGTCCGCGTAGAGCTTGGCCTCGAAGAACAGGACGACGGAGAGCGCGACGCTCACGATCCCGACCGGCCAGCACCAGGGGTTCTCGCGGACCGCGAGCACGACGTACACGACTCCGGTGAGGAAGGCCGCGATTTCGAGGGGGCTCATGGCCGGACGCGCCCGCCCTGCCCCCTCACCGCTGCTTGGAGTCTCCCCGCGCGAAGATCGAGGCCACGTAGTTGAGCACGTCGGTCGAGCAGACGTCGCAGTAGCCGTAGTTCTTGATGAGCCGGCCCTTCACGATGTCGATCTTCTCCTGGGTGTCCTTGTCCACGACACTCGACACCAGGCTCGTGAGCTTGATCGAGTCCTTCTGGTCCTCGAAGAGCTTCAGCTCCAGCGCCTTCTGGAGCCGCTCGTTCGTCTTGTAGTCGAACTGCTTGCCCTCGAGGGCGAGGGCCGCGATGTAGTTCATGATCTCGCGGCGGAAGTCGTCCTTGCGGCTCTCCGAGATGTCGATCTTCTCCTCGATCGAGCGCATGAGCCGCTCGTCGGGGTCGTCCTCCTGGCCCGTGAACTTGTTCCGCACCTTCTCGTGGAAGGTGTAGGCCTTGATGTTGTCCACGTAGTTGCCGCAGAGCCGGGCGATCGCCTCCTCGTCGGCGCTGATCGCCTTCTGGACCTCGTTCTTCACGACGTCCTCGTACTCCTGCTTCACCATCGACAGGAGCTCGCGGTAGCGCTTGCGGACCTCCTCGCGGGTGATGAGGCTGTGGTGGGAGAGCCCCGACTCGAGCTCGTTCAGGACCATGAACGGGTTCACGCAGGAGCCGGTGTCGTCGCGCACGAGCGCGTTCGAGATCTTGTCCTGGATGTAGCGGGGCGAGATCCCGTCCATGCCCTCGCGCGGCGACTCCTCGCGCAACTCATTGATGTTTTCCTCGGTGAAACCGGGCAGCGTCTTGCCGCCGTAGAGCTTCAGCTTCTGGAGGAGCGTGATCTGCGCCTTCTTCGGCTCCTCGAGCCGGGTGAGGACGGCCCACATCGCGGACATCTCGAGGGTGTGGGGCGCGATGTGCTTGCCCGTGATCTGGCGGTCGTTGAAGTCGCGGCCGTAGATCTTGACCTCTTCCTTCCAGACCGTGTTGTACGGGACGTCGATCTTCACGGTGCGGTCGCGGAAGGCCTCCATGAGCTCGTTGTTCTGGAGCTTGCGGTACTCGGGCTCGTTCGTGTGGCCCAGGATGACCTCGTCGATGTCGGTCTGGGGGAACTTCTTGGGCTTGATCTTGTGCTCCTGCGACGCGCCCAGGAGGTCGTAGAGGAAGGCCACGTCGAGCTTCAGGATCTCGATGAACTCGATGATCCCGCGGTTCGCGATGTTGAGCTCGCCGTCGAAGTTGAAGGCGCGGGGGTCGGAGTCGGAGCCGTACTCCGCGATCTTGCGGTAGTTGAGGTCGCCGGTGAGCTCGGTCGAGTCCTGGTTCTTCTCGTCCTTGGGCTGGAAGGTGCCGATCCCCAGCCGGTCCTTCTCCGACAGGATGAGGCGGCGTACCGAGACGTGGCGCGCGGCCATGTCCCAGTTGCCGTCGTAGGTCGTCATCAGGTCCTGGTAGGTCTTGCGGCAGAAGGGGCAGAGCCCGCCCGTGGGCGTGATCCGGTAACCGCGGCCCAGGCGGCGGTTGATCTCGTCGTACACGGCGCCC